>DATAMA010000027.1:0-11520 GCA_036260765.1 Desulfobacteria bacterium
CTTTCCAACGCCATCACAGCACAGGCCCCGGCTTCCTCTGCGATCTTAGCTTGTTCAGGCGTGGTGACGTCCATAATCACGCCGCCCTTTAACATCTCAGCAAGTCCTTTCTTTAAGGTCAAAGTACCGTGTTCTGACAAATCTTTTCCCTCCTAATTTTGTAGTAGAAAAATACAAAAGACCGATTCCTGATCTAATCAGGAACCGGTCTCCAGTTTTCTAGTCAACCATTTCCGAGTATTTCTATCGGTTTATTAGTATTTTACTTTGCTTTAAATATCTTGTCAATACGGTTGTGCGAAATTTTTCCCACTTGCTTCTACCGCATCCAGCCTCGACCAGGTGACACATATTTACTTGCCGCCTCGTAAGATTAGCTGAGGTGGTTCGCAGTGGCACTCTTGCAAAATGCGCCTGATTTTTTACTTACACCCACGTATGACGGAAGCGGCCAGGTTGTCCACCCCAGTGTTCTTGATGTTTGGACGGAGTATGGCCTTCCCCACTGGAGCGGGTTTCGTTATTGGCTGGCGATAACTCCTTACCCTAACGGAGACGACGCTTATGAAAACCCCAGTATTCTCGCTAGCAATGATGGCATCAATTGGGTAGTGCCGCCCGGGATATGCAACCCGCTTGATGTCAAACCCGGCACAAAACATTCGACCCCGGCAAACTATAATTCTGATCCTGAATTAGTGTTTGATCCGTACAACTCCTGTCTCCTGCTGTTCTGGCGAGAATCCCTAGTTGGCAATTATGATCGGATATGGCTCACACGCATCTACAAAAATCGGATTATCGCGCCAAAGACCCTTTGTCTTAGCGTGCGCTGGAGTGCGGAGTCACTGGTAATGTCGCCCACGATTTGGCGAAACGGCCCAAACGAATGGTATTTATGGACGTGCAACGGAAAGAGGATCTACCTTCATTATTCGGACAACGGACCGTTTTGGCGTAACCGATACCCCTGCACGTTAACGGTAACCGGTGGTCACTCCGAGGACTATGTCCCCTGGCACTTGCAAGTTAAACCAAACTATCGGGAGCACCGGTTAGAATTTCTCATCTGCGGTTCACCCGGGATACCGCAGATGTCCTTATGGTATGCCGAGGCCTCTATGTTCAAGCCGTGCCATTTAGCAATCCCGTTAGCTGATTTGGTATTGACCCCAAGTAAACACAAGGAAAGTTGGGACAATGAAAGAATTTACCGCAGCTCATTTGTCATTGCAGACCGAAAACATTCCTATACCTATTGTGTTTGGTATTCAGCCCGCTCACAGGAGGGCAGTTGGCATCTTGGCTACACGGAAGGAGTTCTTGACACTTCCCGCATTGTCACCGGTGCTGTCTTGCAATGAACCAGTTCGATTAAATCGCTAGGTGACAGTTCAATTTGATGACCGATCTTTCCGGCACTGACGATAATTGTCGGCAAGCTAATACAAGCGCTGTCCAGCACGGTGGTAAACTGTTTTTTCATACCAATCGGCGAACATCCGCCGCGAATATAACCGGTTACTTTATTGATGTCCTTAACTTTAATCATCTCGACTGCCTTTTCGTTGACTGCCCTGGCTGCCGCTTTGAGATCAAGCTCGTCTGCTACAGGAATGACAAAGGTATAATATTCTTTACTCGTCCCCTGGGTCACCAGCGTTTTGTACACCTGTTCCACAGGCTGTCCTAATTTTTTCGCTACCGAAAGGCCGTCAATCAAGCCGTCGCTGTGATCATACGAATGTGTCGTGTAGGCAATTTCGGCTTTGTCCAGAAGTCGCATCGCATTGGTCTTAAAATTAGCCACTGTTTATCCCAGTCCCTTCTCCTCTTTGATGTGGCCAAGTATTTAGAAAAATTATAGCGCCTTTGGTTGTTATTCTGCAACATCGCTATAATCACGTAGTTTCGGCAAAAAAAGAGACTGTAAAAAACAGTCTCTATACGGGGTGTATTTGTTGTTCTTGCGAAATTCTAAGCTTAATAATCTATCCCAATGCGCGCAGCTGAGCCATCTTCAGATATTCCCTTAACCGTAAGCTTTAAACCGTAGGTAGGTGTCTTAACACTGTTGTAAGGCGCTTTCAGGTCATAATAGGATTTACTGTCATCAAACAGCGGCACTGCTTTTTGCGAGCCAAAGTTAATTAACTTTCCGACAACGTCGTGGATTGCGAGCGGTGAGGTAGGACTCACCCCGAACGGAGCGTCATAGACCTGAACCCTTGTCCGGAATGGGCTGCCAGTGGATTGCAGCATTGGCGTGTAATGGGCGTCAACCAGCAGTAACCGTCCCTGTCCGGGATGCAGCCCGACATTATTATCCGGCAGCGCCGTGTCACGGTACCAGAGGAGTACGCCTGGTTCATAGGCCATACGCTCAAATTGACTGCCGTTGTCGTAATAATTGTACGCCCAGTTTAACCCTGCGTTGGTACCGAAGGGACGAACAAGTTGCCCCATATAGTAATGGGTTTTGTTCACAGTCTCCGTGCCGGCAAACTGGCGGAACCCGGCAAATGTCCAACCGCTGGGGTTTTCAGCATCATCGAAGAAGTTCACTTCCGGAATAGTTATGTTGTCAACCGCCCAGCCTTTATAGGCTACACCGCCATCGGTCAGGTAATGAAAACGTAATTGAATCTGTTTTCCGGCATAGGCAGACAAGTCAAATACGGCATCTACCCAACCATTGCTAAATCCATCAATGCCGGGAACGCCCCCACCGATGTCCCGGGTGATATTACCGGGAATCTTGCTAAAGGTAGCGCCGTTATCAGCCGAAACCTCGACAAAGCCATAGTCATAGTCATACTCAGTCTGATACCAGGTCTTGAAGTTTAGCGTCGCTTTGCTTACCCCGCTTAAATCTACGCTACGGGTCATCGTAGTACTGAGATCATCCCCCATTGTGCTCCAGTACTCGTTCGCACCCGCGAAAGGCGTGTTGATGTCTGTTGTCACGGGATGTGCGGGTAAATTAACCCGGAAGCCTTTCGAAAAAGTAGCGTATGTTTCATCACTGTGGATGAAGAAATCCTTGATTCCACTCGGACCGGCGTAAACCTCTGTCAAATCAGGCGTCCAACCCATCACCATCTTCGACCAGATATCCAGGTTTGCCGGTTGGGTCCCCAGCGGTTTGCCCAGCCAGCTTCCGCTCGACATCAGGCTATAGAATCCTGTGGATGATTCGCCGAGATAAGTGGTGTCATACAGATCAGGCAGGCCTAACTGATGGCCGTATTCATGCGCAAAGACCCCGACCGCTCCGTCTTCCGGCTCAATCGTGTACGGGCCGACCATCGTGCCGTCTGCCGTCTTGAAGCCAAGATTGGCATAGTCTGCAAACCAGCTGTGCGACCAGATGGCGTTATCTCCCTGGGCTCCACCCCCGCCCTCTTGACCGGCACCGGCATGAATTACCATCAAGGAATCGACGTAACCGTCTCCATCCGCATCATAGTCTTTGTAGGGAATTTGAATTCCCTCTTTTTCTGCCGCCTTAATCGCATCTTGGACGATACGCCAGGCGGGACCGTTCGCGTTATCGGTTCCCCCTGCGGCATCTGCGCCATAATAGGCTTCTGAGTAGGGCAGCTTAATCCAGCCGTAGACTTTGCCGTCTACGCTGAAGCGCCCATCTGACTGCGCAAGGTAAAAATTAGCCAGAGAATTAGCCCCGGGGGTTTTATCAAATAGCATCTTGGTATAGTGGTCATTGTCAAAGTTGGCTACCCAGTAGTCTCTGTTCGGATCGGCCGGTTGAGGTAGATTACCTGCTAATGGCCCCGGATCCTGGCCAAATTCCACGAGTAGAACAAGAATTTTGCCTACTTGTGCCGTCGAGTCCAGCGGCAACGCTTGGGCGTTAGGCATGGTATTGGCCCTTGGTCCGGGCGCAGCACCGGAATTACCTTGAAACTTCTGTTCCCTGTCTTTGACTGACTTGCTGTTTTTGGGATTAGGCATATCTTTCGGGCTGGGATATTGCGTGTTTACGGTTGGATTTAATTTCTGTTGTAGATACGCATTCAGGATTTTTTGTGCTTTCTGGGCACTTGCGCCTTGCGGAATAACCTTGCGTGCGGTCAAAGCCGCCTGGATTTTTTCCTCGCTCGGCGGCATCAAGTTTGCATTGCCTGTGGTCTGAGGCGCTGCCGCCAGCGAACTGGTCAATAATGCCGTCAACATTCCCGCTGCTACTATTGTGGTCATCAACTTCTTGATCATCCGGTTCTTCTTTGCCTCCTTCATCTCCCTTATAGTGTTGAAAGAAGTTTCTTCCTCCCCCCTTCTGCGCAACAAAATCCCACCCACACTCTATACTTTTGCCGCCTACATTATACCAGTGGTGTGTGGTGAACCCTGTCTTTTTTTGGATTAACAAAACGTTCACATTTCCCACATGAATCCATCACATCGCCTTGGTATCCTAATATCCGTGGCAAGGTTAACACGAATCTTTCTCTCCTTTTTCTCCTATTTGAGACTGATGGTAGCAGTCTCTTTTTTCTTTTCCGAAATTGTTTAGACTGACTACAAAAGTAGTGATTTTTTATTTCCTAAGGCGTTGACTTGGTAAATATGGTATGGTAGACTAATAAGTTTGCGTTTTATCTATTTTCATGCTATACTTATGTTTCGTGGAGGTGGATTTATGTTTCAAGTTGGTGACAAGATCGTTTATCCCAGGCACGGGGCCGGTGTAATACAGGCCATTGAAGAGAAAGAGGTATTGGAAAAGAATCGGCTTTATTATATTTTGAGTATGCCTCAGACGCGAATGCAGATTATGGTCCCTTTGGACGAGGCCGAGAATTTAGGGATTCGCTCGGTAGTTGAACCGGAGGTCCTTGAGAAGGTTCTAAGCAATTTTCACCAGGGCCAAACGGATCCCAACATTTATGCTGATCAACGCTATTGCCGGGATCTAAACCGGAAAAAGATCAAGACCGGCGATATCTACCAGGAAACCGAAATTATCCGTGATTTGGTGCGTAAGAGCCATAAGAATAAGCTTGGAGCGGAAGACGCCAACATGTTAAACTCAGCCCGTCAGATGTTCATCAGTGAACTGATGCAGGTAAAAGGGATTGCCCAGGAACAAGCCACTGATTTATTAGACACAGTTTTAGCAGCATGTAGTTAAAAGAGACCGTTTGAAACATCAAACGGTCTCTTTTCTATTTATTTTAAGGCTAGCGAGGCGAAGCGTTAGCCCTCCGGTTGTTTAGAACCCGTTTGACTTTTTAGACCCGGTAGGGAATTTAACAATTGGCCTATACTCATGCCCGTCAGTGTTTCCACTAACGCCGGTGTTTGGGCAACCATTTTGCTCACATCACCGGTTATTTTATTTAAGCCTGCGTCAGATCCGTCCCCGGTGGAGACAATAGTTATCTTGTCGACTCTGCTGAGGGAATCGGCAAAGGATTGGGCCACTGCGGGAATAGCCGCCAACAGTTTGTCGAGGATAGCGGCCTGCGAGTAATCTGCATAGGCGTCCGCTTTGGCTTGAATTGCATTGGCCTCTGCCTCCCCTTTAGCTTTTAGAATTTCCGCTTCCGCCAGGCCTTCGGTCTTAGTGGCCTCCGCCTTGCCGATCGCTTCCAGCCGGATGCGATCCCGTTCAGCTTCTGCTAAAGCCTGGATTTTCCGTTTTTCAATTTCGGCCGCTTTTAGTACGGTAGCGATCAGTTCTTTCTCCTTCCGGGCTATTTCCGCTTCCTCAACTTTTACCTGTTCTTCCTTTTCAACCCGTCGTACCCGTACTTTTTCCGCCGTCACCTGTTGCTCCATAATATTTGTTTGAATTTCATAAGCTTTATCCGCCTGAGCCTGGGCCGTTTGTACCGAAGCTTGATACTCTGCCTGTTTCAAGTTTAAGTCCCGGGTTGCCTCCGCTTGGCGAGTCTCGGAAAGTGTTTGCGCAACCGTTCTCTCCTGATCCGCCTGGGCCTTCGCCACTGCCGCTTCTCTTTCTGTTTCTGCCCTCCTGATCGCTGTATCTCTTTCCGCTTCGGCAATCGCCATATCGGCCTGCTTTTTGATTTTGGCGATTTCCGGTTTGCCCATATTGACTATGTATTCGTTCTCGTCTTTCACTTCTTTAATCGTAAACGATACTAGCTCCAGTCCCATTTTGGCCAGGTCTTCCGAGCAGGTGCCGCGAACCTTATCACCGACGGTTTCCGGTTCTTTGACAATCTGTTCAACAGTCATCAGGCCGATAATTCCGCGCAAATGCCCTTCCATAACTAGCTTAATCATACTCTGTCTCTCGTCAATAGACTTGGTCAAAAACTGTTCCGCCGCCGTCAGAATACTTTCCATATCGGATTTAACCTTTAGTTGGGCAATTGCTTCCACATCAACGGCAACACCCTGTGAGGTATAGAATGACTGACCGGGGACAACGTCGAAGGACATTAACTCAAGTGATAGCTCCTCGTAGGTTTGAATCAGGGGCCAAACGATCCGGCCTCCTCCCTTAACCACCTGGGTTCCACCCCAGCCGTAGACGATTAAAGCCTCATTCGGGCCTACTTTCCGGAACATTGTCGCTAGGACCCATAAAATCAAAATTAACCCAAGCACACAGGCTCCGGCAATAATTAGGATACTGACTAGGTTCATCACTGTCCCTCCAATCTAATAATTGTTTGTATTAAGCAGGTCCGAATACGGTTTAACGTATGCTATCCCTTTTTCATACTGAACAATCACGACTTGACTTCCCTTAGTGATGAAGGCGTCACCAATGGATCTCGCACCGCATGACCGCCGCGTACCTAAGTGCACGTAAACGATCTCCCCTGTTCCACCTTTACTGATGGGCGAAGTCACTTTGGCAACGGTTCCCGGCATATAAGTATCACTCGAGCTTAACGGCCTACTCTGACCGCGGATTAACAATTTAACCAGAAATAGGTAGACAATGTACGCGCCGAACATCCCCAAGATGCCGGAAATAAGTAACACTGGACCTAAGCCGAGCTTGCCGTAAAACCGCAGCGAGAAGCCGGCTGCACCAAACCAGGTAAGAAACACCGTCAATGAACTAAGGTTCAGGATGGAAACCCCGTCTCCCTGGTCAGCCGGTCCATATCCATGCGCCATGTGCCCGGTATCCGCGCCGCCATGCCCGACAACGTGCCCTAACCCGCCCAGCACCGAGAAAAGGGTAAATATTATCCCGACAAAAAAGCAAACCGCGAACAAACCGGTGATAACATCAAACATCAAACTCCTCCCTATCACATTGCTCGCCGACTACCCAGGTAAACATCCTTATTCTATTTTATCGGCCGTTACCCAATTAAGTACCGAACTTAGCGCTTACCTTTGATATGCCTGCCGGCAAAAGAGATAAACTCCCGTGTCGCAAAGGTCAGATAGCGGTCTTTGCGCCAAATCAGGCCCAGATTCCACGGAATAACCGGTTCGATCAACGCTACGCTCGTTACTTTATCCTTCCTTAATTCTCGACAAATTGTGCTGGGTAATAACGCAATTCCCAGATCAGCAGCCACCATCTCGCTGATAAAGTCCCATTGGGAACTCTCATAGACGACTTTCGGTTCAAAACCGTGCTTCAAACACTGTTCCCAAATCCGGTGGTGCAGCGTAAAATCTTCGCGATAGAAAATGAACTGTTCAGTTTCCAGCTCGGCCAACCTTACCTGGGATTTTCCGGCAAGGCGGTGGCCGGGATGGACTACTAGCATTAATTGGTCCTCAGCGAAAGGAAAGTATTCCAGAATCGTTTCATCTACGGGAAATAAACCTACACCCAAATCCAAGCTGCCGCGTTCCACGCTTTGCGCTACCGCCAAGGCCCCATCCTCAATTAACTCAATCGCGATGTTGGGGTACATCTGATAAAATTCCGCCAGGACACCCGGGAAAAAACTGGCACCAACCATCGGCGGCAGGCCGATTCTTATCTTTCCCGTGCGCAATCCGGTAACCTCTGTCAGTTCCGTTTCCAGATCTTCAACAGATTTACGAATATTCAGCGCTTGTTTGGCGACTACTTCGCCCACATCAGTCAGCTCAATATGTTTCGTTGAGCGCTCTAATAACGTTACGCCCAGCTCATCTTCCAGCCCTTTCACGACCTTGCTGATCGTCGGTTGGGTAACGTGCAATTCACCTGCGGCTTTAGAAAAGCTGTTGTGCTTGACTACCGCGACAAAATACGTAAGCTGTCTAATATCCATTTTTTATCCCTCATTTATTCCTTTTCGGCATAATAACAATTCCTTATATGTATTTTACATATAAGATGGTCAATTGTATACTGGCCTTTATAAGGAGTTGTGAGAGAATGAAAGTCATTACGCTGAAAATAAGCAAAGGATTATTACAGGTCGCCCTGTTATGCTTGATTTCTACGCTCGGGGATGATCTTGCCGCTTGGTTGCATCTACCTATTCCCGGCAGTATCATCGGGTTATTCGCGCTGTTTATCCTGCTGCAGACCGGAATCATCCATTTGAGCTGGGTAGAACTTGGCGGAACGTGGCTTCTGGCCGAACTGTTATTGTTTTTCGTTCCGTCCGCTGTCGGTGTAATCCAGTACAGTCAACTGATGCAAACCAGCGGTTTAAAGCTGTTAATTGTGATCATTGCCAGCACCACCATTGTCATGCTTGTGTCCGGCCTATTGACGGACTTATTTGTCCGATTACGTAAACAGTTAGGAGCATCATAAAATGTTACTTAGTCTAATTTGTTTGGTGATAACTATCCTTACCTATTGCACATCTAAAGCAATATATAAAAAATACAGCCTCGTGATCCTGTCACCGCTTTTGGTCGTACCGGTGATCTTAATCACCCTCATGGCGGTTAATCACATTTCTTATACGAGCTATGCCGGCGGCGCAAAGTGGCTGACCAAGCTGTTAGGCCCGGCAACGGTGGCCATGGCAATTCCCCTGCATAAGCACTTTGATTTGTTGAAAAAGCATGCCTATGAGATCCTGACCAGTCTCTTCGTCGGCGCTTCAGTCGCGATCGTTTCCTCGATGTTACTCTCCGCTTTGTTGAATTTTAACCATCAAACTATCATCAGTATCGCACCCCGTTCCGTGACCACGCCAATTGCGATCGATATTTCGCAGATTATCGGCGGAGTTCAGACCCTAACGGCAGTTTTTGTAATCATCACCGGCCTGACCGGAATCATCATTGGGCCGCTAATCATCAAGACCTTCCGGATCCATACGACTATTGCCAAGGGCGTGCTCCTTGGCCTGGGCGCGCACGGTTGCGGGATCTCGAAAGCACTCGAATTGGGGGCTGAAGAAGGAACTATCGCCAGTTTGGCCATGATCGTTACAGCCGGCTTATCATTAGCTTTAGTCCCGTTATTGGTTCCCTTCCTGGCCAATCACATTTAACCTGGCTTGCCGGCCGGTTTTGGTGAATCACTTATATATTTCGGCATGCGGCCAATACTAAGATGGTATCGATCAAGTACAGACATAGAGGTGAATTGATCGTGGCCGAAAATAAGGCAAAAGAGAAATTTATGGCCAGGCCAATCGAGCAGCACCGTACTGCGGCTTGGGCAAACATCGAAAAGACGGACCCGGAATCCAATGTGGCGATTCCCAATGAAACAGAAGTGATCAATGCTAAAGAGTGGGTGGACGGCAACCAAAAATAAGCGATCACGCCAATAAAAATCCAACAAACGGCACACCGCTGCTTAAAGTGGTGTGCCGTTTGTTTTTACCGGTTTCATCCGGACTGTCTGCTTATTGATATTGCATTTCCGCCAAGCGCTTGTAGGACTGGTATCTTGCGTTGGCATCCGCCTCGGCCGCTGTAAACAACTCATTGGCGACGTCGGGGAACAGCGTTTTCAATGAGCCGTAGCGGATTTCTCCTTCAAGAAACTCCCGGAAGGAACTTGTCGGCTCCTTCGAATCAAGGCTGAACGGGTTTTGCCCGGCACTCGTCAGCAAGGGATTATACCGGTAGAGATGCCAGTATCCGGCCTCGACCGCTCTTTTTTCTTCAGTTATACTCGTACCCATGCCCGATTTAATTCCGTGGTTGATACATGGTGAATAGGCAATGATCAGCGCTGGGCCAGGGTAAGCCTCCGCTTCGCTAATCGCCTGGATTGTCTGGTTCATGTTCGCACCCATCGCAATCTGGGCTACATAGACGTAGCCGTAACTGATCGCCATCATCCCCAGATCTTTTTTCCGGATTCTTTTGCCCGCTGCGGCAAATTTGGCGACCGCGGCTGTCGGGGTTGATTTGGATGATTGGCCGCCTGTATTGGAATAAACCTCGGTATCAAGTACCAGCAAGTTCACATCATCGCCGGTGGAAAGGACCTGGTCCACCCCGCCATAGCCGATGTCATAGGCCCAACCGTCGCCGCCAAACATCCACTGTGAGCGTTTCACCAGAAAATCCTTCCTGGCGATGATCTCCTGTACCAGCGGATTACCGGACTCCGGCTGTGCCTCGACCGACACCAGAATCTTCGTTGCCGCCTGCTTGGAAGCATTGCCGTCATCCATGTTCGCCAACCACTCCCGTAACGCGGCTTTAAGATTATCATTGATATCTGTGTTGACAGCCTCCCGGACCAGATCCGCCAACTTTTCCCGAATTTGCTTTACCCCCAGATACATGCCATAACCATATTCCGCATTATCCTCGAACAGGGAGTTTGCCCATGCCGGACCTTTGCCCAGAGCATTCGTGGTATAGGGGATCGAAGGGGCACTTGCCCCGTAAATTGACGAACAGCCCGTAGCGTTAGCGATCATCATCCGGTCGCCGAACAATTGGGTGATCAGTTTAATATAGGGTGTTTCACCACAGCCGGGGCAGGCGCCGTTGAACTCGAACAGCGGCCGCAAAAACTGACTGCCCTTGACAGTTGTCGCTGTCATAATATCGGTCTTTTCGCTGACCGTCATTGCAAACTCCCAGTTTTCCGCCTCCATCTCAATTTCATGTTCGGCCGGATTCATGACGATAGCTTTACCCGGCGCCGGGCAAACATCGGCACAGTTACCACAGCCCGTACAGTCCAGCGGAGCGACCTGAATCCGGTAGTGCAGCCCCTCCAGCCCTTTACCGACCGGTTTTTTCGTTTTAAACGTGTCCGGAGCTTTGGCTTGTTCTTCATCCGTCAACAAGAACGGCCGAATCGTCGCATGGGGACAGACATAGGAACATTGGTTACATTGAATGCACTTGTCAATTTGCCACTCCGGCAGCATTACGGCTATGCCGCGTTTCTCCCAGGCTGTCGTGCCCAGCGGAAACGCTCCGTCTTCCATGCCGGCAAAGGCGCTGACCGGTAGTTCATCCCCTTCATGCCTGGCCATTGGGCGTTGAATGTTTTTCACAAAGTCCGGTTCCATTTTTACCGGTAGTTCCTCATCAGCCGCGTTGGCCCAGTCGGCCGGGACTTCCACCTGATGCAGGGCATTGAGGCCCTGATCCACCGCAGCTTTATTCATATCAACAATTTTT
>DATAMA010000035.1:0-29351 GCA_036260765.1 Desulfobacteria bacterium
AGCACAAGATGGTGACGATAAACGCGGCGATAGAGGTAGACTTGCTGGGCCAGTGCGCTTCGGAAAGTATCGGACATGCCCAGTTCAGCGGAACGGGCGGTCAGGCTGATTTTTCTCATGGCTCTGCCCATTTCGGTAAAGAATTCTACGAATTTTTTATGCGTCTTATCCTTTAGCTTCACTGTTGCCTAACTCCTTTCTCTCAGGTTATTAGCCGCGGGTAACCTGTCCTTTCGCATGGTTAATAGTCTGATATTAAAATATAATTCTTTCCAAAGCTAAAGATTCCACTAAAAAACAATACGCAATTGTTAACATATTATACCATAAATGTTAAGATTGGAAAAACTTTTAGTAAACACTTGGAAGTTTGACAATAAACATTTATCAATTCTTTAGTACAACTTTGGAAGTGCTATTACCCGGAAAGACGAAAAAGGATTATGGCAACTAAACTACAAGATCTGAAGCTTCCGCCCCTCCTCACGTAGCTGGCCGCGAAAGTCGGGATGGGCGATAGCGATTAACGCTTCTGCCCGCTGCCGCAGTGTTTTGCCGCGAAGTTTAGCAACACCGTATTCAGTAACGACATAATCAACAGCGTTTTTACTCGTTGTTACGACAGCGCCCGGTTTAAGCGTCGCTACGATCCGAGAAATGGTGCCGCCCTTGGTCGTGGATGGAATAGTAATAAACCCTTTCCCTCCCGGAGAGCGAATCGCGCCATGAGAAAAATCAGCCTGACCGCCCGTTCCGCTGAACTGGGCATGTCCGATACTTTCCGAAGCGCACTGGCCCAGCAAGTCTACCTCTATCGCCGCGTTTATCGTCACCATCTTGTGCTGCCGCCCAATTACAGCGGGGTCATTCGTATATGACACCGGGTATAGTTCCACCGCAGGATTATTATGAATAAAGTCGTAAAGTTTTCGCGTACCCAGAGCAAAGGTACCGACTACTTTCCCCCGGTTCATCGTTTTCTTGCTGCCGTTTGCCGCTCCCGCTTCTACCAGGTCCATGATGGAGTCAGTGATCATCTCGGTGTGAACACCCAGATCCCGCTTGCTTAACAAACATTGCGCGGTCGCTTGGGGAATACCGCCGATACCTAATTGAATTGTCGAACCGTCTTCAACCAATTCGGCAATATAGTTGCCGATCACCCTATCTAATTGAGAAACGGGGGCAGGCGGAATTTCCGGAATCGGTATATTGTTTTCCACCAAAAATGTAGCATCACTTACATGAATGAAACTATCGCCAAAAGACCGCGGCATGCTCGGATTAACCTCAAGGATTACAATCTTGGCCTTTTGCGCCGCCGTGGAAATATAGTCTACGTTAACGCCAAAGCTGAAAAAACCGTGTTCATCCATCGGCGACACGGTCGCCATGACAACATCAACGTCCCAATACTCGGTAATTAAACGCGGGGAATCATAAAAAAAGTTAGGGGTAACATCTGCCAATCCCTGCTGGGCTAAGCCGCGGTTTAAGCCGCTAAGGAACCAGCCGTTGGAACGAAAATGTTTTTCCATTCCCGGCTGGAGATAAGTCAAATTTCGCAGTGGAAGCATCTGATGAACGGAAACACCCTCCAGTTCATCCTTTCTCCCCGCCATCGCCTCAAGCACAGCCGGAGCGTCACCGGCCCCAATGGGTAAAAAAATGTTATCGCCTGATTTAAGGGCCTGTGCTGCTTCCTGTGCGCTGACAAGTTTACTCTGGTATATTTGTTCCCATTTAGTCAAAAGTAAAAAACACCTCCACTAAGATGTTAATAATTTCGACCCGTGGTTATATTCTTCCTGCACTTAAAGTTTAATTTTAACCATAAACTTAAAAAAGATGGGGCAATCCCCATCTTTTTTGAATTCAAAATACCTAAGAATCTGATTTATAATTTCACTTTTTTAAGTTTCCATAACAATTTCCCGTAACTATTTGATTCTTCTACGCTTTTCTCGGCAAAAGTTGGCATTTCCTGCAAAATAAGGGTTGCCTAAACAGTAAAAACGACAACTAGCAGGACAACGGCCTCGGTAAGTTCATTTAGTGCCCCATACACATCGCCGGTAAGTCCCCCGATACGCCCGGCAACAAACCGAGCAAACAGCCATCCCCAAATTACAGCTACCGCCCACAGTCCCAGGCCCCGCCAACCGCAGAGTAATACGGCGGCCACTGCGGTATAGGCCACAGAAACCAGCAGCTTGCGCCGCGAAAAAGTATTAGCGAAAGTCTTCCCCATTCCTTCCGCCCTGGCGTACGGGAATAATGACGCGCCTATTCCCATGGTCATTCGGCCCAAGGCCGGTATAACCAGCAGTACCGTCCAAAGCTGAAAGGTGGCAAGTTGAACGAGCAGTGCAAACTTTAGCACAAATAACCCGCCTAAAGCGATCACTGCATGGGCACCAACCCTGCTGTCCTTCATAATCTCTAGGATTCGCTCGCGGGATCGGCCCGAAAAGATCCCATCCATTGTATCCATGTACCCGTCAAGGTGTAATCCGCCCGAGATGACAATTTCAGCAACAAGGATAATCGCGCCGACCAACAACGGAGAAAGCCGGAGATTGGCTAAATAAGCGAGGCCGGCCAAAATCGCGCCGATTACCAAGCCGACAAGTGGATAATAGGACATACTGCGGGCAAACTCTTCTGAGCTGTGAACTTCTTCTTTGACAATCCGGATTGTAGTTAAAAACTGTAGTGCGGTAATAAAATCTCTCATGGTTCTACTCCAATTTCTGCTCTAATCTTACTGCCGGATGCTTTTATTTCCAGGGGATAGCCGGCTACGACCAGGTAAACTTTCCCCGCGGCCCTGGCAACAGCCTGATTTGCCCGGCCGGTTAAATCACGGTAAACCCTGGCGAGCTTGTTTTCGGGCACGACGCTCCAGCCGACTTCATTGCTAACACAGATCAGCGTAGCCGGGCCGCGTTGAGCAATCTCGACTAGCTTGGTTACCTGTTGTTCAATTTTCTGCTGAAACCCTGGCAAGAGCTCACCCTGTGCATCTAGCTGCTGCAAGAGCAGGTTGGATAACCATAATGTCAGGCAGTCTAATAGAACAACCCGGTCACAATTGAGCAGGTCTGCCAGCCTCGCGGGAACATCCAACGGCTCCTCAATCGTCGGCCAGCTACTGGGTCGCGATGCCCGGTGCCGTCTAATCCGCTCGGCCATTTCCGCATCATCCGCCTGGGCCGTGGCAAAGTACGTGATTTCCTTTCCGCTGCTCGCGGCCAAAGCCTCAGCAAAGCTGCTTTTGCCGCTCCGGGCAGCCCCTGTGACGAGAATAATTTGTCCCATCTAATCTCCCCTCAGCCTTTATCTGCATTTTTGACACGATGTACTTATATATTCAAGTTATCGGCCCGTTTTCCTTTTTTACGAAGTTTTCGACCGTTAGCCCTGCTGCAGACCTGGCAAGCAGATTCAGTATATTTGCCAGATCATCCACGAATAATAAGATTTGATTTGTGTTTAGTTGTTGGAATACTGGCTCAGGAGTGAGTGAAAATGTGGCCGTTTCGTTCCCGTAATAATAATTCCGCGGAACCTATGTTCAGCCAACCGCCTGAGCAGCAAAATCTGCCACTGAGCCGCGCCCTGGCCCAAAACATTGCCACACTGCAGAACATTTTTGCCAATTGCAGTGACGTAACCTACCGGGAGTTAATAATTGGCCAGGCGATGATTCCGGCTCAACTAGTGTTTGTCAATGGTCTTACGGACGAGACAACAATCAATGAGAGTATTCTCAAATCACTGAAAGAAATCCGCAATCCCAATCTGCAGATCACGAATCCCAACAGCCTTGATGAAATCAAGAAAGGTTTTTTGGAAGTTGGCAATATCACAGAGGTGCTTAATTTCGGCGCAGCGGCAGATGCTATTCTTACGGGCGGCACGGTTTTTCTGCTGGAGGGCAGCGATAAAGCCCTAAAAATCAGCACCAAGGGCATTGAAGCCAGGCAGATTGCGGAACCAATTACGGAAGGTGTCGTCAGAGGTCCCAGGGAGGGCTTTACCGAGACTGTACGCGTTAATACAGCTCTTCTGCGTAGAAAAATCAAGAGTCCAAAGCTCAAAATGGAGAAATTTATTATAGGAAGTGTTACCAAAACTGAAGTAAATATTGCCTACCTTGAAGGTACCGCTAATCCCAAACTAATCACTGAGGTGAAGGAAAGATTATCCCGTATTAAGGTGGATTCTATCTTAGAGAGTGCCTATATCGAAGAATTGATTGAAGATACACCCTTTACGTTTTTGCCGACCATTGAACACAGTGAACGACCGGATAAGGTAGCAGCTGAAATACTGGGCGGCCGGGTGGCAATCTTTACGGATGGAACCCCCTTCGTCTTGATGGTGCCCACCATGATGTTTCAGTTTCTGCAGTCTAGCGAGGATTATTACGACCGTTATCCCTATGGTATCATGATTCGTTTGATCCGGTTCCTTTTCCTGAACCTGGCCTTGCTGCTCCCTGCTGTTTACATAGCTCTGACTGCCTATCACCAGGAAATGCTTCCCACCTCGCTTTTACTCAGCATTATTTTCGCCCATAAAGGGGTTCCTTTTCCTACCGTGGTTGAAGTATTTATGATGGAAATAACCTTTGAAACACTAAGAGAAGCCGGCATACGCTTACCAAGGCCGGTAGGGCAGGCCGTGAGTATTGTCGGCGCGCTGGTGATCGGGCAGGCGGCCGTCCAGGCTAGCATCGTTTCGCCGGCGACAGTGATTGTCGTGGCCGTGACCGGAATCTCATCTTTTGCTATTCCTTCCTACAATTTTGCCTTGGCGATCAGGCTTCTCCGCTTCTGCATGATGTTTCTGGCTTCTATTATGGGCATGTTTGGGGTTCTGCTTGGTATGTTGGTTTTTCAGGCTCACTTGTTATCCCTGCGTTCCTTTGGAGTACCCTACTTTGCCCCACTTGCTCCCTTTAATTTAAAAGATGCCAAGGATTTGTTGATCAGGGTTCCGTGGTGGGCCATGGGCGAGAGACCCAGGCTGCTGGGGGCGAATAATAGAGGCAAACAAAAGTATTTCCTCCAACCGGGACCGCCTGATGACCAACAGTGAAGGGTGTTGCAGCTATGCGCAAGTTAATATTGGTTATTATGGTGTTGTCTCTTTTGCTGCTAACCGGATGTTGGGATTACCGGGAACTTGACCAGTTGGCTATTGTATACGCAGTTGGCTTTGATCGTGTCCCCGGTAACAAGCCTATCCTCATTACGCTGCAAACAGTAACTCTTGCAGGAGCCCAAGGGCCGGGTGGCGGTGGCGGTGGCGGCGGAGGTGGAAGCGATTCGTCCGGTGGCGGAGAGCAAAAAACCTACACTAGAATCACCGGTGAGGGCAAGTCATTCTTTGATGTTCTTTCCAAATTAGGCAGGGAGGTACCACGCGGAATTTACCTTGCTGACGCTAAGATAATCGTCCTGGGGAAAGACTTTGCTGAAACCGGCATCGGTGATATCCTGGATTCCGTTTATCGCTATCCTGAAATCCGCAAAACCACATTGGTTTTAGCCGCAGACAGGACAGCTAATGAGATTCTTGGCAAAGGTGCGCTACTTGAGCCACAGCCGGCCAAAGGCTTAGAGATGATCCTGGAGAAAACCGAAACAGACGCTTTTGTCCCGTTGGTCCATTTTTACGAGTTTATTGCCCAAATTAAGAGTGAGACAGGGGTTAGCTTCGTTCCCTTTCTCGAATTGGTTAAAGATCCGGGCAGCGAGCCGGACTCAGGAACAAAAGATAACCTGACTATTCGCAGGACGGCGATTTTTAAAAGCCAGCGCCAAGTAGGAATACTCAATCAAGCTGAATCCCAAGCCTTTATGTGGCTGCTCGACAAGATGAAAGGTGAGGCCATTCTACTGGACAACGGTTCCGGGGGAGAGCAAAAAGGGCCGATTGCCCTGCGCATCCTCGCAGGCCGAACGACCATAACGCCGGAGGTCTCGGAGGACGGAATCATGATCCATATAAACTGTAGCGGCAAGGCAGCCTTGAATGAGGCTGAAGCAGCAGGCCTTGATCTGAGAGATCCCGAAACCGTAAAGCAAGTGGCTCGACAGGCTTCTAAAGCGGTTAAGGGACAGATTGAACATACCATTCACAAAGCCCAAACGGAGCTAAACGCAGATTTCGTTGGCTTTGGAGAACGACTTCACGACCAATATCCCACTAAATGGAAGCAGGTTAAAGACAACTGGGACGAAGTTTTTCCTACTGTCAGCTATGAGGTTACCTGCAATATTGAGATCGTCAGCTTTGGCCTCATTAACGACCCTATTCAATTCAGCGACCCGAAGGAGTAAGCCATGACGGTTCTGTTACTCGCTATCCTTGTAATAAGCTTGGCGGAGGGAATACCGCTGTATAAAAAGGGCCAGAAAAAAGAGCTGGTGTTCATGTTCTTCCTGCTCGGAACAGCCATAGTCCTGAAGGTCATGGAGTGGTTCGGGCTGCCAAGCCCTGTGGTCATGCTCGATCGTTTGGTAAGCCCCGTGGGCAAAGCTATCTTTAAATAAAACCAGGGGAAAAAGGTGAACGGATGCCTGAAAAAGGAATTATTAATACCAAACAGTTTGCCTGGATGCTATTTGTCATTATTGCCTCTATCGCCACCACTCAGATCCCCAGCATGCTCATTGCCCAGGCAGGAAAGGACGCCTGGCTCTCGGTCATTGGGGGCTGGTTTCTTGATGTTCTGCTCGCCATTGTCTACGCCTATATGGGTATCCGTTTTCCTGGAGAAAATTTTGTCCAGTATAGCGTCACCATCCTGGGCAAATATCTGGGGAGAATCGTCGGAATTATCTTTTCTCTCTTCTTCTTGTTGGTTTTCGCAATTTTTCTCCGGGGATCAACCCGACTGGTCAGCATCAATTTCCTACCCAATACTCCCTTTGAAGTAATTCTCGTCAGCAATTTCCTGGTCAGTGCTTACATAGCCCGTAAAGGGATTGAAGTCATCGCCAGAATGACTGAAGTGCTGGGGCCATTGTTTTTTATAAGTGGGTTGGGTTTATTCTTTTTGGCTATGCCTTTAATGGACATCAACAGGCTGAAACCGCAATTTGACAACGGGGTAGCTCCCTTTATGATAGGCACACCGCTGATACTCACTTTTTTTGGTATTTGTATCATGATGGCCATGTTTATTCCGCTCTGCAATAGGCCGGAAGACGGCTTCCTGGCAAAATTTTCAGCAGCCAGTATGGGAGCAGTGTTTACCGGCATTTTAACTGCTTTTAGTACAGGTATATTTGGGGCAGAACAGGCCAAGAATTTTTATTCTCCGGGACTTATGTTAGCCAGAACGATACATTTTGGCCCTTACCTGGAAAGGATAGAGATCTTCTGGGCGGTCATTCTAATGGCGGCGGCAATTGTAGCCTCAGCCAGCATGATGTGGGCCTTCAGCCTGGGTATCGCCCAACTGGCCGGGCTTAAAACCTACCAACCGTTGGTCTACCCTGGGGCTCTGCTTGCTTTGATGCTCGGATTGGTTTCCTTTCCCGGCAGCCTTGAACTGTCGAATTTCACCCATTACAGCTTTCCTGTACTGGCTGCCTTTGTTGAGTCAGGCCTCGAAATCCTCCTGTTTATAACAGCACTCGCTTTGGGTAAGCGCGGAACGCCGTAACGGTTATACCTTCCTGTCGTGAAAAACGGGTGGCTCTGAGCGGGCTTTATCCATAGTATTTCTGACCTTGTTCTGGTATTTTGCAAACAGTTTTTTTTGAAAAATGTAAAAAATCAGCGAGCACGCCATTATCATCGAAATCCCAGTGGCTACAGCCAGAATGTTGTTAAAACCATCCAACCGGCGACACCTCTCAATCAGCGTAGTACTTACAAGCTTATAGGATGCCCAAAATTCCTGGACTGATTAGTGACGTACCTCTAGGCACGAAAGTATCAGAAGTAGAAAAGAGACACCCTTACGGTGTCTCTTTCGCTGCGTTGGATTTTCCCCATTTTCTTCAGTTGCGCTCTTCCGCCTGCAAGGCTTCGATAACCTTGGCAAAGTGATTTTTGTCCACAAACAACCCTTTAACCGGTACTCCACCGATATTCAGGTCAAATTGAATCCCGTCCATACTTTCAATTACGCGCCCATGGGTAATTTTTAGTCCAGCGTTGGGCTTGGGCTTGCGCGCCGGATCAGGTTCGAGATAACCGGCGTAATCCACCTTTAGCCCAAAAGGCGTTCGGCGCAAGCGATCAATAAACTCTTCAAAATCCGGTGGTACAAGTCTGATGTTATCAATTAATACCGGTCTATGGTAAAGATCAAAACGAACCCCGTCGCTCATCGATTTGATCAACACTTCAAACCTATTCATATTCATATCCGCCACCTCCTAGGCTTTGTTAGTTAATTTTACTCTAACAAACATTTTCCTGCAAGTTACCAAGCAAATAAATATTTGGCATTATTTTTTACTATCTTTTAACCAGACCCGATAGCCCAGATAGAGCATCCCTACAACCACAGGGTACCGCAACCAGCCGCGCCGGTAGTTTTCATCGAGCAAATTGACGGGCTCCCCCTTTTCCGGCTGATCCATCCCCTCTTTCAGAGGCTGGACTTCCTTCACTTTATCGGCAATTCCGGTCAGCAAGCCGAGCGTGAAGCGGACGGCATCCTCCAGTTCCGTCTGTTTTAGCAAAAGTATCCCCCTCCACAATATATGCGTCCGGGTGAATACCAAGCACAAAATAGGTAAAGCCCCCAAACCGGGAGCTTTGACTCTAGCTATTTTATCGATTACAAGGATTTTGGCAACGGCAACGTTGTTTCTTGCCTATTACCGCCGGTTCTCCTTTGATGCTTTTGATCAACTTAAGCGCTTCCGGAACCCTGCTGCCCTCGATTACCAAAGTAACTGCCCCCTCTGAGCCGCCGACACCGCCGCAACCGATACAGGTTGCCTTAACATCAAACATTTGCTCAAGGGCAATAATTTCAGTGATTACCGTACCGTTAATAATGGGAATAAGGCCCACAGGCTGACCGAGCGAATAATCCATCCTGCCGATTCCTGCTGCCCTGGCCGCCGCAGAGACGGACGGCACCATCTTTTCCAGTCCTACCGGCACGAGCAAGTTCGATCCCCGGGCACTGACTATGCCCAGCGCACGCCCAATTGTCCCCCCTGCCGGATTGGACACGATGACCCCGGCAATTCCCTCCGCATCCAGGGCATTGGCGCCCTTGACCATTACATCATCGGCTGTAAACTCCTCCAGCGCCTCGACCCACAGCTTATCCGATACCTTGCCTTGTTCAACTACGTATGGCTGAATTCGATCTTCCGCCGGAGTTACACATTGGAAACCGCCCTGGGTGACAATCCCGGCAGTATAGCGATACTTTTCCTCAATCTTAATACCTAACAATTCTTCCACTACATAAGCGTTCGTTATTCCGCCCGCGATAATTATCTTGCCGTTATGTAAGGCGTGTTGGATTACCGGTGTATTGACTACTCCCTTGGCAATAAGTCGTTTGGACTCCGCCGTGGTCAACGAAAATACCGCCCTCACGAAAGCACCCTCTTCCCAACCCAATTCATTGGATAATTATTACCTAAATGTTTTCATTATACCTCTGGCGTCTGCTTAACGTCAATTATCTTACTCCCATTTAGCATATTTGCTCCTGAGCGGCATAAACCTATAGCAAATTCAAAGGGGGTGTGTTTGACATGCCGCTATCGATTAAACCCATCCTGACCGGGATTTTGTACGCAATTATTGTGTGCTTAATTTTAAGCGGTTTGATTGGCATCCTTACTTCGCTGACCGATTTGCCGGAATCGGGCCCAATCTACACCGGCATCTTTGCCGTCGGTGTGTTCGTCGGGGCGCTTATCGCTGCACGAAAAGGCGGGAGCAAAGGGCTATACTACGGAATCGCAGTAGCCCTCGGCGTAGTCATTATTATTTTAACCGTATCCGCAGTAATGCTGCCTTCACCCTTTAACTGGCTGGGGCTCGGAATTAAAACTGTTTTCGCTCTCATCGCCGGTGCGATTGGGGGCTCTGTCGGCGTATTGGTGAAATAGTAAACTAAGGCAAAAGGCCAATAGCTTTAACTCTTGGTGTTAAGCTATTGGTCTTTCTGTCATTTGATTAGTTTATTTTTGTAAACCCGTTTGTCCATCTTTGGTTAGCTTGAATTTGCCAGCAGTATAACTAGTCCCGTTATTAGGCAGGCAAACCCGACGTAAAGTCTAAAGGGGAGGCGCAATGGCTCCGGACGCGGTTCAACTTTACCGGAAATCAGCAACCGGTCCATGCTCGGCATACCCTATCCCCCCCCTAATTTCTCCGGTTTATCTGGGCCAACCCCCAGCGATTTTGGCGATGGCCCAGGTATCCTTGCTTTTTGCCAGACTTAAGGAAGCGTTAGTCCGTACCTCCTTTGGGTTTAGCCACGTCAACTCGATCTGAACAGCCGCCGTATTGCTAAATTCGCCGGTAGATAAGACCTTACAATCAAGCATTTTCCAAGCCCCACTGGCAAGTTTATTGATGATCCCCTGTTTTTGCAGCGTCTGCCAGAGTTGTGGTTCCAGCAAGGCTTTTGCTTTTTCCAACTGGCCCAGGCTAAGATAGTAATAGAATGTTTCCACCGTACCGGTATACTCTTTATTCCGGATCAAATAGATCCGCCACCCTGACTGCTCCCGACGCAAGTTAATCGTTTGTATTGCCTGCGGTACCTTACCTGACTGGGAAACCCACTCAGCGCGCCCTTCCACAATTGCTTCATCACCCGCCTGGGTTGAGTTAATTACCGTGAAGCCTTTTAAACTTAACCGAGCGGGATCGCCAAACAACTCCTGCCACGATTTGATTTCTCCCTGTTGCTCCAGCGTGCGCCAATAACTTTCCGCTGTCAGGGCTTGAGCCTTATGTATGTCCCCCCTTGAAATTGCTTGGTAAAATTCTTCTACCACTGCTGTTGCAGTTCCCTCTGGGTTTAAGCGTGCCAAAACGGCAGCAACACGTGGTGAGCCGTGTAGAGAAATAATGGTGGCGATACCTAAGCACGCTAAAACAACCGTTGCCATATACCTGTTTACAAAGCGTCTGTTCACAGGGGTGCCCTCCTATAGCTCAATCTCTTAATATTTTAGGAGGACAAGTTCTAATTAATGCCAAAAACAGTGTTGCAAGCGTTAAATTTTATTTGACAAACTTCTTCAGGAAATTCCGCAAAAACTCCGGCAAGCGAAGATAATATACACGCATCACACTCACCTCACTTAGTTAAAATACCAATAGGCATCGCCAATTATTTATGTTACCTGGTACGAGTTTACAACTTGCTCCAATTGTGCAACCAGCGCCTTTTCCTCGTCTGTGGCCGCTACTAAATACAGTTTGCCGATAATCGAGGTCAAAATGCCAATTACATCTTCCAACACCAATTTATCTTTGACCGCTAATTGAGCGCTGGCATCAATCAAGGCCAAGCCAAAATGATGACCGACCCCGTTTTTCATCATCTTACAGCAGGACTTTCCAAGTAGGCGCATCACCAAGGAGGCTTCCTGCACGTCCAACTGTTTAATCGTCTCAATCACTGTGGTAAGACCCTGGACCATGCGAATCCCGACATTTCCCCAGTTAATCTGATCTTGTTCCACAATCACACCCCCTTTATCTGCCTAAACCCAAAGGTTCCGGTGTGATAATATATGTAGCAGGCCAAATGGCCGTGAGCAGTCCGAGAATAAAAAAAATGCCGTTAAAAAACGGCATTTTTTATCATTTTTGCAGCAGGGTCATCCTAGCGAGGGCTTACAATAATTTTAATATTTTCCGCTTTTCTGTTTACTAATTCTTCAAACCCTTTTTCAACAATATCGTCAATTTTGATTTTCCCAGTGATCAAAGGTTCAGCCTTTAGGCGGCCATCACCTAACAAATTAATCGCCGTGGAAAACTCTCCGTTATAAGCGAGCGAACCGATAATATGTTTTTCATTCGCGACAACTTCCAGGAAGTTAATGGTGCTTTCTTGTTCAAATACGCCTACCAGCACCACTTTTCCTCCTTTCCGCGCCAGTTTTACCGCTAACGGACCGGTTTTGGCATTGCCGATGCATTCAATTACAACATCAGCGCCTAACCCACCGGTAGCTTCTTTTACCTTGGCTAAAACATCTACTTCTTTGGGGTCAAAGACTGCCGTTGCCCCCATCTCCATGGCATATTCTTTCCTGGCCTTGGCCATTTCAATGACGAATACCTTACTCGCACCGGCTGCACGTGCCGCCTGCAGAGTCACCAGACCGATCGTGCCGGCACCCAAAACAACTACGGAATCTCCCTCGATAACCGGGGCCTGGCGCACAGCATGAATTCCTACAGACATCGGTTCGATCAGAGCGCCCTCTTCATTGGAAACACTGTCCGGCAATTTATATAAGGTATAAGCCGGTACATTGACATACTCCGCAAAGGCGCCTTGAGCGGCCAGCCCGGTAAAGGCCAAATTTTCACAAAGGTTATACTGATTGCGTTTGCAATGATAACAAGTCCAATCAACCTGACAGGCATCCGGGGCTACCCTGTCGCCGACTTTCACTTTGTCGACTCCAGCGCCGACCTCAACAATTTCGCCAACAAATTCATGGCCCAGAATTACCGGTGCCTTAACACCCGTTAGAGGATGGGGCTCCGTACCCGGGATCAATATCGGACCGGCTAAGTATTCATGTAAGTCCGAACCGCAAATACCACACCATTCTACTTTAATTTTCACTTGTCCTTCGCCAGGTGCCGGCGGTTCGGGAACATTCTCCACACGAACATCTTTTTGTCCGTACCATACTGCTGCTTTCATTACAATCTCTCCTTATGTAATTAAATTTTATTGATTTGCTTTAATTTTCTGACACCTATGTTTAAATTTACCTTATGTCATTATTTTACTTTATTCTACAATTTCGCCCTGACTTTATTCACCAGCCCGGTGGCGGAAATCCCATGGCCAGTCGTAGGAAGAACGCTGGATTATTCAGGAAATGGGGATAATCATGTTCTCCCGATACCATTCTAATCTTCCCCCTCTCTGAATTAAGTTGTCGAAATTTATTTAACTTTGTAGGTATACTATAACACATTGTCGGTTAAAATTAAATGTACTTTGTGAAAATTTTGAAAATACTTAATTTCACAAACAATTAATTATGTTTGTAATAAAAAAACTCCCCGGGGAAATTCCCAGGGAGTTTTTTACGAACCAGTCTAAGATGGCTCACAAGGCCCTAACCCTAATATTTAGGCACCTTAAATGTACTGACCATTAAGAATGCCAACACGAGGGATACGATTGGATAGAATAAGGCCGGCAGGTGCATTAAGCTGAACAGCGCTACAAACCCCCCGGCAACCGTAATCGGTACTCCGACAAAATGGGTGGTGATGTTCAGGACATTGAACCGGGCTAACCTAACGGCACCGCACAAGGCAAAAATAATCGCCACGGCCAGGCCAATATTTCCAAACGGAAGATGCATATACTTTGCATAAGTCAGGATAGCCGGTGCGACCCCGAAAGATACCAAGTCGGCCAGGGAGTCAAGTTCCTTGCCAAACGAAGAGCTTGCTTCAAAACGCCTGGCAACTCTTCCATCCATACCATCCATAATTACCGCAAACAGGATCGCATATGCCGCCCATCTAAACGCGTCCTCCATGGTAAAAACCAGAGACAGTATCCCAAACAACAGGTTTGTAAGCGTCATTGCACTGGGTATAACTTTGGCACCGAATGAATTATTTAAGGTTTTACCTTCCATGCAGTCAATTGCCTCCATTAGTTGAATCCATACCATTGCTCATTGTATCACTTTTGCGGGGCAAAAAAAAGGGGCTCGCCTGTTGCTTCAGCTGTTAACCAGGCCTTGACTTTACGCAGCACCAGTTCTGAATCTCCCCGGAAGTGCGTTTTTATTGGCAAGGAGTTGAGAAACTTTCGTCCGTACCGCTTATCTAAAATTCGGTTATCAAGGATGACGACAACGCCCTTATCCTCTTGGGTCCGAATCAACCGGCCGAAACCTTGCTTTAAGCGGATAACCGCCTGCGGAATCGAGAACTCACGAAAACCGTCTTTATTTTGTTTCGCCAGTTCTTCCAAGCGCGCTTCAATCGTCGGTATCGTCGGCGGCCAAAATGGGAGTCTAACGATCACCACACAGGAAAGGGCATCTCCCTGAATGTCCACCCCCTCCCAAAAGCTGCTTGCGCCAAGTAAAACTGTGCGCGGATTAGCCTTAAATTCCTCTACTAATCGCCCGCGGCTGCCATCGAGGCTATGCCCCAGTACCTGAAAATCCTCTTCTTCAAGATATGGTTTGATCTGAAAGTAAACGTCACGCAGCATTTTGTGCGAGGTAAACAGTACTAAAGTCCTGCCTTTAACCGTGCGCACCAGATCAACAAGGAGGTTGCCCACCGCAGTGGTATACGCGTTCTCTCCCGTCCTGCCAGGTTCCGGCAAATCCCGGGGGATGCAGAGCAGTGCTTGTTGTTCATATGCAAACGGCGATTGAACCTGAATACACAGCGTATCCGCGGCCAAGCCGATCCCGGCAAGAAAATTGGCGAACGAATTGTCTACGGTTAGGGTTGCTGAGGTTAACACTGTCGAGTTCAAACGCGAAAACAACAGGTCCCGCAGTAACGGCGCAACTTCAACCGGGGCTGAACGCAGCCGGCAGCACCATTGGTCACGGTCGATCCACACGACCTGGTTTTCAACCGTTTGATCAAGCAACTCGGCGGCCGTACAGCCGATATCCCGGCATTGACCGGCAACTGAGTTAATATCCCGGACAAGTCCGGCTACCGCCTCCTCTTCCACATCTTCGAACTGGGAAGCGATTTTATCCAGCCGTTCACTTAAACCGGTCAGCCGCGTCGTTAGGTTAGCCTGGGCCGCGCTTAGCGCTTCCCACTGCGGGTGTGATGCAACCTCTGCAGTCAAGCGTACTTGCTGGCTGCTTCCCTCCCCCTGGCCATAACCGCCGGTAAGGGAATTAAGCAGCGAAAAAAATTCTCGGGCGCCACTTTCAATCATCGGCAATAACTGCTCATTTTCGGTTAATAGCTTCTGGACTAGCTCAATTTCGTCCTGCGCCAGCCTGCCAACCATACTGGGCAGATAACGGTTTTTAATCGAAACCAGCAAACCCGGAGCATTGCCGTTTTTCTGCAGCTGTCGCAGCAGGCGTTCCAGTTGTTTGTCACTGATTTCGTTGCCAAGATGCTCAGTAGCCGCATCTTCCAAGTGGTGAGCTTCATCAATCACCAGATAGTGATATTCCGGTAAGACATTATAGTCTGACTTAACATCACTCAACAGCAAGGAATGATTAACAATCAGCACATCCGCTGCCTCTGCCCGCTGCCTCGCGCGCATGACAAAACAACCGCTATTGCAGAAACGGCAGCGGCCGCCCAGGCAAGAATCGCTGTCTGCCGCTAAGCGGCGCCAAATTTCCTGTCCCTTGGCAGCAAAATTTAATTCTGCGCGATCTCCGGTCAATGTTTCACTTAACCATGTAATGAAGGAAGCCAGTTCTCTTTTTCCTTCCGGATCAAGGCTTTCCGTTTCGCTCAAAAGGCCTTGCCATTTGCGCAAGCACAGGTAATTACTGCGTCCTTTGACCAGGGCAGCAGCGAATTTTTTGCTCAGCAACTGCTGCACTAACGGAATATCTTTATTCCACAATTGTTCCTGAAGATTTATCGTATGCGTGGTGATAACTACTTTCTCTTTGCGTGCCGCAGCCCAACTAGCTGCCGGAACCAGATAAGCTAGGGATTTACCGGTGCCGGTTCCGGCTTCGACCACCAGATCGCGGTCAGCCGTCAGGGATTGGGTAACCTTGGCCAGCATTTCCACCTGGCCGGGGCGATAACGGTAGTTGGGCACGTACTGGGCAAACGGGCCGTCCAGGCTCAAGGCCTGAAGAACCGGTTCCGGTTCAAAAGGTTCCGGCTGTTGTTCAGTCTTAGGTTTGGCAAACAAGCCCTGGTTTTCGCCTGCAGCAAGATATAAATAGCTCTCCTTAATCAGGCGATCCGGAAAGCGGCGCAGCAAATTTTTTTCTTGCCGGCGCAACAAATCCGGCACCCCTCCGCCAGACCCGTCCAGCACAGCGTTTATTTGGCGAATCAGTCCGTAATCCCAGCTGTCTATTTTCTCGAGGCATCGCAACAAGAGCCGCGCTGTGACCTCCGCATCGGCAAGCGCCCGGTGAAAAGTTGTGCCGCCTAAACTGAGAAAACGCTCCAGGTTACTTAACCGCAAGCTCGGAGCTAGGGGAAAGGCCAGCCTTGCCAGTTCCAGGGTATCTACACACTGGTTATTCAGCGGCCTTCCCAACGAGGCCGTCAAAAAGCCGAGATCAAACTGGGCATTATGTGCTGCTAACGGGCTGTCGGCGATAAACTGTAAAAAGCCCGGCAGAATCTCGGCAATCGTTGACTGTTCCGCCAGGTCGGCATCGCTAATACCGGTCAAGCGTTGTACTGTCAGCGGCAAGGTTCGGCGCGGCCTCACCAAAGTTTGAAACCGGTCAACAATTTGCCCGTCACTAATCTTCACTGCACCGATCTCAATTATTTCATTTATTCCGGCTTGTAGGCCGGTTGTCTCAAAATCAAAGACAACAAAGTTTTCTGCCAGCACCGGCGTCCTCCGTAACCAATCTATTACTTAATTTTAACGTATTTAGCTCAGAAGCGCTATAAGCAATCGGTTATCCCGTTGGCGGAGCCTAACCACCGCTGTCCGTCCTTGCCAATATTGGCAAGGTTATGCTTTCCGATAGTACAAAAAGCGGCCTTACCTAAAGGATTCATAGGTAAGGCCGTTTCTTCGTTTTATTTGCCGGTACATTTTTCTAGTGCAGCCATTTACGCTGCGCCTTAATCGCCTTTCTAACCTCATTTGCTACTCGCCAAGTCTCCTGTTTTTCCGGTGTGAGCAGGGTGATCCTCCCCGTGAACTTGTCAATTAACAAGTCCAACCTATGCGGCTGTTCACCGGATAATTCCTCCGGGTGAACGATGTCTATGCCGACTTTATTGGCATATTCAGCTTCTTCCGGTGGTACCAAATAATTAAGCGCTTCTTGCGTGGACCTCATCAATTCCTGAACCTGTTCTTTCGGATAACCTTCGTGCAGCAGTATATCTTGAATCTGACTAAGTGGGTGTTCCATAGTAAGCAACACCTGGGCCCGCTGAACCAAATCCGGATCGATGTCCAATTTCCTCACCGCCTCGTTTCAGCCTGTGGAAACCCGTGCAGCCTTGATTAACTTGTTAAATTTCTATTTAAATTGTGCCCACCCTAATTTCCGAATAACCTTGGAAATGTTTACTTTATCCAAGTTATGCGCAAAATATTAATTTTGTTCTTTGGTATTTTCAGCCAAGTTTAAGTGACGAATTGCGTTTAAAGCACTGATCACCGCCAAGGGTATAATCAATAGCGAAATTACAACAATCAGGCCTAAGGTATCCCGGTGAACCGTGAGTACGTTGAAGAACATCACACTATTAACCTGCCGCAATAGTACATAGGCGAGCAAGGTTCCGGCTGCCAGGCCGCCGGCTAAACCGCAGACCAGAACAAGCACATACTCCCCAATGATGCTGAGGCCGATTTTACCCATGCCAAGGCCTAAAATGCGCATGGTGATGAATTCTCTGCTGCGTGCCAGCACGTTGATTCGGGCTGTCGCGAAGATCATTGCTGCCGCTAAAATCACTCCGAATACAAGCAGGATGCGCAGATAAGTAAAGCTGAAGGCGAGTAACGTCTTTTGATCGGTCAGGTTTTCTTGCGGACTGTCAACTCGCAGCACAGTGGGGTATTTGTACAGGGTGGCGCGGACCTGTTCCAACTGTTCAGGGGCAACTCGTAAAAATGCTCCGTTAATCCCCGGTGTCCCGGAGAGGGATTGGGCTGTCTCTAACGGAGCGAACACCTGATTGCCGATGTGCCACTGCACATAGCTTTTGACCGGTAATTCCACTTTTCGTCCACCCGGAGTCGTAACCGTAACCCGCGGAATCCATTTCGCCTTCAAGGCTTGCCGCAAGGATTCCGGCAGCAATAAACCCGTCGGTTGAACCACTCTCCCCAGTCGGTCCTGTAGTCTTAACATATCGCCGCGCATCCCGACCATTAAGGTCGGCAACTCCTGATTACGGTATTTGACCGTGATTGGCGCCTCTAGAAACGGGTTCACATCCGTAATGCCGTCAAGTTCGAAAAGGTCCGAAGCCACCTCTTCTTTTAATGCCGTCCTGAATTGTACCTTTAAATCATAAGCCTGATAGATGGTATTTTGTTTTTGCGTTGATTCCCCCACTGACTGGTAGAGAAGAAGTCCCACAGTTACCAGACCAATGCCTAGAGTAGACACCGCCACGCGGTAAACGGCATTACGTTTATCCCGCAGGATGTTGTTCACCGGTTGCCTTAGCATTACCGGCAAGATTCTCTGCCATACGATAATTTTGCTACTCGACAATTCCGCCGTGATTTTAGGGGATAACGCCGGGGCGACCGCGCCAAGCGCAGCCGCAATCAGGCAGAGGATGATCCCGGTAATCACAATTTCACTTTGCACGCTCGAAACCACAAATGGCAGTCCAATTAGCCCAGCCAAAGTGCCAGCCAGTTTTTGGGCCAACAGAATTCCCAGGACACTTCCGGCGGCAGACCCTGCCAGCCCGGCGAATATGCCAAAGGAGGTAAAGTGTACTACAACCTGCCACCGGGTAAAACCCAAATAATAAAGCGTCAGGATCTGTTCTTTCTGCGTTTTAACCATCACATAAGTTAAAGCATATGAGGCCATGGCAGCAGCGAGTAAGAAAATCCAGGGCAGGATGCCCGCGATTTTGGCGTAACCGTTTAGCATTAGGGTTAGGACTTGATTGCTAGGCTGCTGCGCCCTGGAATATATTTCGGTGACTTTGACCCCCTGGCTCTGTAAGCTAGTCATTAATTCGCGTAAATTGTCTGTATCAGCCACAATTTCATGGCTGATCGGAGTTAGATCACGAATTAACTGTTTTTCGGCCACGTAGAGTACGCCATAGGCCCGAGGCGATGGGTTAGGGGTAAACCGGTCTACCAACGGCCAGATAAACTCCGGGCTCCCAACCGTACCGGATACTACCCATTGATAAACTTTTTCCGGCGTTCTAATGATTATCGGGTCACCTAACTTGAGCCCGTGTACCTTGGCAAATGAAGCCTCGACCAGGACTTGTCCGTCACCCGGAAAAGATCCAGTCTGCAGTTTTAATTGATTGTACAGCGGTCCGCCCGGCGGGATACCGATGACCTTCGCGCCGGTTTTTTCGGCCTGCTTGAATTCCAAAGTCACTTCCGCAACCTGCCGCATTTCCGTGTTAACCGGCAAGGTTGCCGGCCCATCCCCCGCAATTTTTAGCCAATAGCGGGGGAACTTTAGTTCCTGATAAGTTTGGGCCAGCGAATTTTGCACACTCTGATAGGAGCTAAAGGAGGCGATAAAAAAACTGATTCCAAGGGCAATGACAACTGCTACAGCCAGAAACTGGCCATAATTACTCTTTAAATCCCGCCAAAATTTAGTGATAAGCGGACTCATCTGCTTACCACCTCAATTCTCTGGGAAGACATGGGTCGACAATCCGCTTGTCTTCAATAATTTTACCGCTGCCGAGGTGAATTACCCGGTCGGCGATTTTACCGATAACCGTATTATGGGTTACGACCACCGTAGTTGTCCCTCTGCGAGAATTTATCGCCTTTAGCAATTCCAAAACCGCCCGCCCATTTTCAAAATCAAGTGAACCGGTCGGTTCATCACACAATAACAAAACAGGGTCTTTCACCAAGGCCCTGGCTATTGCCACCCGCTGTTGTTCTCCGCCGCTCAACTGGCTGGGAAACCGATCCTCCAGACCATCCAGTCCCAATTCCTTCATCAGCCCGGGAGTTCTTTTTCTTCTACCTACCAGATTCGCCACCAAGTCTACATTTTCCCGTGCCGTTAGGCTAGGCAATAGGTTAAAGTACTGAAAGACATAACCTAGATACTTTCTACGAAAGCTGACAAGTTTCTGTTCTGTCAGCCTGTTAAGATCTACATTTTTCACCGTGATCAAGCCACTGCTGGCCGTATCGATCCCGCCGACCAAATTTAGCAGCGTACTTTTACCGGAACCACTTGGTCCCAGGACAACCACGAATTCACCCTGCTCAATCTCCAGGCTCACCCGGTCAAGCGCAAATGTATCCGCTGCCCTATTTTTGTAGACTTTTGCTACTTCTTCCAGCTTGACCAGAGGCCCGCCTCTCTCTCTTGGCATAGATAATCCCCCTTTGGCCTGTCCTAACATAATATATAATCGGGCTTGGCCCTGGAAATGCCTGTAAGCGATGGATTTTTCGCTTTTCTCCCGGAGAAACTAAATCGGATAATTGATGAGGTGATTACATGAGCAAACTGGTGGCCCTGCTTATCGCTGCACTTTCCGGTGTCACCATGGCGGTACAAGGCACAGCTAATTCACGTCTGGCCGAGAAAACCAGCCTATGGGAGTCAACTTTTTTGGTTCATCTGGTGGGTACGATTATCGTTGGCGTAATTATGCTGGTCTTTGGCGTCGGCGGGTTTCGCCCCAATAAATGGTTCAGCGTTCCCTGGTATTTGTACATCGGCGGTGTCCTGAGTGTGTTAATCATTTACCTTGTGGCCGCAAGCATTCCGCGCGTAGGCGTATGCAACGCCACGACTGCCATTATTGTCGGACAGGTAGCCGCAGCTTGCATAATCGACCACCTTGGCTTATTTGGCGTCGAAAAAATAGTCTGGAATTACACCAAGCTGATCGGCATCGCCCTGTTTGCCGTCGGAGCGAAGTTATTACTCAACTAATTCCCGGCTAAACGGCCGTTGATTACCCCGAGATTCGAAATAATACTGTACACTTCTTCACTTACCAAGACCTGTTGGGCCTGGCCATTGGCAGACAAGATCACTTTTTGCGTGCCATTAGCCTGGTCCTTTTCGATTAAACCGGTCAAAAATGCATAGGCTTCAGCCGTTAGCGCCAACTGTTGGAACTGTCCGTCATGCACAAAAACTGCCCAGTATCCCTTGGACAACTCTGCAGCCTGACCCGAGCCCGAACCTGAACCGTAAACAGCCTGAAAAACCGTATCCAATTGTTGGGGGGATTGAGAGTCGTTAGTAGACTGGGTTGTATCTGATTCAGTACTTGCCGGCACTTTGAACTCGGTAAATAACGTCTGAAAAAAGCCAGGAAACAGCAAGTAAGCAACAATTGCGATCACTAACAGCCAAAACGCGAGGGCCTGAAGGTCTTTCAACGTTTCATTTTTCGTTGAACGTCCCCATTGTGTCCTGTGCACAGACATCACACCCCTTTGTCGTCTTATAATTTATACGCAGCCATTTGACGCTTATGAGCCTTGTCACACAGATCTGCAAGTTAATTGAAGCAACTGTTGCAGTAATTAAACCCAAACCTTAAAATTAAGGGCGAGGTGAAAATATTGCCCGAATTAAAGGAAAAACTCGCTCTTCTCCCCGATAAACCGGGGGTTTACTTGATGAAGGATAAATCCGGCGGCATTATCTACGTCGGCAAGGCAAAAGTCCTCAAAAATAGGGTGCGCTCGTATTTTACCGGATCGCATAATGCCAAGACCCAGGCTTTGGTGGCCAACATTGCCGATTTTGAATACATCATTACCGATTCACCCGTAGAGGCCTTGATTCTTGAATGTAATTTAATTAAGAAACATGACCCAAAGTACAATATTCTGCTCAAAGATGATAAAACTTACCCCTATATTAAGCTTACGGCAGAAAAAGACCCGCGCATTCTGGTGGTACGCAAGGTAGAAAAAGATAAAGCCCACTATTTCGGTCCTTACCCGAATTCGACCGCGGCTCAGGAGACCGCGCGACTGCTCAACAAGATTTTTCCCTTACGCAAGTGCAAAGCGTTAAAGAAACGGCCCTGTCTTTACTATCATCTCGGCCAATGCCTGGCCCCCTGCCAATTTAACCTGAACAAGGAAGATTATGAGCCGGTGGTACGTGAAGTAACAGCGTTGCTCAAAGGCGGCCAGGACGCGCTCATCTCCACTCTAACCGAGAAGATGCAAGCCGAAGCGGCTAAACTCAATTTTGAACGGGCGACGGAACTAAGGGATCAGATTATCCACCTCCAGCAAGTCGCTGAAAAGCAGAAAATAACGGAGGTTGATCAGATTAACCGTGATGTCTTCGGGTTTACTACCGATCACGGCCTGATGGCGGTCCAGGTCCTCTTCATCCGGCAGGGAAAACTTATCGCCCGAGATGCCTCCATTTTTGTCTATCATTCTGGCGAAGATGACGCGTTTCAATCCTTCGTTCAGCAGTTCTATTTTCAAAACGACGCTCTGCCGCGCGAGATTCTACTGCCGGCAGGCGCTGACGCCGAACTTCTGACCGACTGGCTGCACCTCCCGGTGAAAATACCGCAACGCGGCCGGAAACGCGAACTCGTCGAATTAGCGAATAAAAATGCCCAAGTAGCACTCGCTGAGCATTACGCTCTGCTTAGCCGCGAAGAGGAACGGACAACAAACGCGTTAAAGAGGCTGGGCGAAGTCTTGTCGATTGATGTACCGCACCGGATTGAGGCCTTTGATAATTCCAATATTCAGGGTGCTCAGCCGGTGGCGGCCATGGTAGTGTTTATTGACAGTAAACCGGCCCGCGCGGAATATCGTAAATATAAAATCCGCACGGTGACCGGTCCTGATGATTACGCATCGATGGAGGAAATAGTTTACCGGCGCTATTCACGTCTCAAAGCCGAAGAACAACAGTTGCCGCAGCTAATATTGGTTGATGGCGGTATCGGCCAGGTAAACAGCGCGAAAAAGGCACTCGACTCTCTCTCATTAAGCATTCCGTTGGCCGGAATGGCCAAAGACGATTTTCATAAGACAGCGCAGTTGGTCGTACCGGGATCGGCGGCCCCCCTGGATTTGCACAAAGGCACAGCCGAGTTTTACCTGGTCCAGCGAATTCAAGAGGAAGTCCATCGTTTTGCAATTACTTTTCACCGCCAAACACGCAGTAAGTCGATGCTCCATTCCGTGCTTGACAATATTCCCGGGATCGGTGAGAAACGGCGTCAAGCTTTACTAAAACATTTTGGTTCGCTCAAGAAAATTCGCGAGGCTGCTCCCGCTGATTTTCGCCCGTTAGGCATTGGGACAAAACTGGCGGAGACAATTCTCGCGGAACTAAATAAAAGTTGACAACGTGTGTAAAAGTTAAATTTTTTTCCTTTTATGGGGGATAATGTTATTGATAGTAACAGGCCTAGGGGGCGGTAACAAAAAGATGATTTTAAACTACCGCGTGGAGTTTTGCCGTAGCTGTTATTGGAATCAAACCGCTAAGTGTACGAAACACGATTTTTATATCACTAACCGCAACCTTGCCGGCATGGTCAATGCCAGCGGCGAATGCCTGCGCAAACTTGAGATTCCGTGGTATATCGGCTGAGCAGAAAAACGCGCATTTCTGCTGACCTTGCCAATGTTGGCAAGGTCATGCTTTCCGACAGGACAAAAAGAGATTCCCTGGAGTAAACTCCAGGGAATCTCTTTTTGTCACCTCATTATTTTACGCGTCGTGCACCCAGATAACGTTTTGCATAATAGCCGTCCGACAGGCTTGACACCTTGACCCCGCCGTTGGCTGCATTGACAAATTGGCCACCACCGATATAAATTCCCACATGGCTTGCGCCTGCAGAATAAGTCGTAAAGAACACCAAGTCGCCAGGTACCAGATTACCTCTGGCTACCCTTCGCCCAGTTGCGAACTGAGCATAAGATGTGCGCGGCAAGCTAATACCGTATTTTCTAAACACATAGCTGGTAAAACCGGAACAGTCAAAACCCTGGGGAGTAGTCCCACCAAACACATATGGCGTACCCTTAAAGCCCAAGGCATAACCAAGCATCCCTTGGTCAAACGCAGGACCGGTGGAACGAGATGCAACTTGCAGCTTGGCTCCCGCTTTAAGTTTGATCGCCCGGGACTGGCTCTTGATCGCGGCAGCTGCCACAGTCTTTGCCGGTGCGGACGCACTTGCGGACTGACCCTGTTTGTTCGTCTTGGCATTTGCAACTTGGGGTTGCGATGTGTTAACTATACCCAGGTTACTAAATAATTGGTTATGGCTTTGACCATTGGCTTGTGCTAGATATACGGGTTTGAAAGCCGCATACGAAACCGGTTTTGCCTGTACTACCGGGGCAATGGAACTGAGAGTTAACGAGGCTGACAAAAATAGGCCGGCAACAGCCGCACCTCCGAGCGCTTTGACTCGGTTCGGATTGAGCATGAACTTCGCACCTTTCATAAGCCTACGAGGTTAGTTGCCGGGTTCGGGCTAAAGGTGTAATAGCCCTACGGACAAGGTCCGACTCACCCCAAAATCCTTATTCCCCCGCTCTACCCAAAGGGCAGACTCGGCCTAGATATACTTTAATACCTTTCTACATTATTTTTGGAAATCCTTCAAAAAATACATTGCTTCTCAGAAAAAGGAATCTTCAGAAAGTTTTTACTACTATTTACTCATAATTTGTAAAAAGGAATTGCTGGGGAAATTATTTGAATATCTCCCTAAATAACCAGTGCCTTTCAATTGCCTGCTGGAGTAATCCAAGGCATAACGGATAGAAAAAACTAAGTCCAAACAAAACCGCTAAACCGAACTGCCAGCTACCCAGCCAGGGATTAACACCCGAAACGGCTCGTGCAGCTTGTGCAAGCGGAAAACCCATAACTTGAGTGATAATACTCAGGTATGCCAAACTTAGGGCAAAGGTGACTAGGCCTGCAAAAATAGGGCGCCGAGGAACGACGGCCAGCCACAGCGCCACGCCGCCGGTAACCAGGAAATAACCGATTCCGCGGAGCGGTTGAATCAATATCTCCAGTAGGAGGCCCGTAACTATGTACACCATAAAGCTGCCCTGTTTCCCGATTATTCGGGCCGCAACCAACACGGGCATGCCACTTAACAGGAAGAGCAGCCGCTTGCCGATTGGGGTATAGGTAGCAACCAGTACCATGATTACACTAAGCGCCGCCAGCACCGCACCAATTGTTATCCGGCGCGCAACGCCTAGCAGCATTCGATTAAGTCGCCACCCATACATTCACAACAACTATCCAGGACACACATTCCGCAAAGAAAATCGCAAAGTGAGCAGCCGCCTTCATGTTCATGGTGATAATAGCGCCTTCTGCTAAACTCGGCGAGCACTGCCCCATTCGGATCTAAAGCTTCTGCCTTTGCCAGATAGGTATAGGCCTTTTGGAAAAAGCCAAGTGTGTCTAGGATTTCCGCAGCCTGGAGATACAGAGGCGCGGATAATGGGTTTTCACCGATTTTACTGTCCAGCTTCGCCACTAAACGTCGAACTTTGCTGGGTTCGGCAGGACTGCCAAGACATTGGTAAACGCTCAATACAGGACTCCTCCTTCAAAAACTCACTCACTAACGCCCGTTTATGAAAATTATGGGCGCCAACAATCAATTTTGCAAGAATTCTCCCTCGCTCATCCCGGTTTAAGCCCAATGCATCCAGGTTTCGCAAGATTTCAGAGACGCACCGTTCTAACACAAAATCCAATTCTCGCCAAAGGCGCTGCGGCAGCTGATTTAATTTCGGACAGTCCAGCTGATAGGCAGCGGCGAGCCCGTTAAACCGATGTCGGGACTGGTCATCCTCAAAATCCCATAATGCATCCCAGGTATAGATCCATTTCCCTAAATATTGCCCAACCTGAAAGGCATTGCTTTCCTCCCGATGACAAGCTGCAGCCGCACGGGCCGCAATCGAACCAAGCAGTAGTCCGGTCGGTTCTGACAGTTCGTCGAACCAACAGTCCTTTCGCTCTTCCACTGCGCGCTGCCTTCTGCCTGTTTCCGCGAATTCGGGCCACTGTGCTGCCTTGAGTTCCAGATAATCGGACAGACGGCGGAACACCAAGCGTCTAAATCCTTTTACCCCGTCAGCCAGATCATCGGCGAACTTCAACCTCGCCAGTCCCAGGCTGGCCTGCGCGGCAAAGTCGAAGATTGGGTAACCGCCAATTGCCTGATACTTCTTGCGCCATGGAAAGTACGGACACCGCTCGTCCTGGCTGGCAACCGGTTCCTGCTGCAGGGCTGAATAAAACAAGGCCAGAGCAGCCCCGTCGTATGAAGTGGCCAGGCGCAGGCCGGCAAAACCACAGCGGCCCAGCGCGTGGCATAATCCGCAGTAATGCGCCTGAAAGACTGCAAGCTCATGTTTGGTGAGGTACCCTTTCGGTACCCTCAGGAGTCCGTACAAGGCAAAAACTCCCTACTTTAACATTAGTCAGTGTCTCAATGGCTTAGAATCAAATTTTTGGCGGCTCGAGGCACAAATCAGGAAAAATTTAGCTTGTAATATCAGAAAAAACAGGAAAATTAAACAAATTACTAGAAAATAGTAGTGTTTAACTAAAGCGGAGGTGTGAGATGAAAAAATATGGTATTCTTTGTCTGTACATTATCTTATTAACGCTCTCACTGTCGGGCTGTTCCCAAAATCAAGTCCAGACCGGCAAACCACAGGCCGTTGCTACCGTGCCGGCACGGGGTGCTACTACTGCCTCCACAGCAATAACTACCTCCGAACAGGTTAAAGTCGAAACCCCAAAGTGGCACCCGGTAAACGGAAACAATCCCCTGCCAGCGAACGGCGTTCCGATCTTAACTTACCATACCATCGCCGCGCTTTCCGGCACTGATCTTGGGGTTCCGCCTACGATGTTTGCCGAACAAATGCAGTATTTGCACGACGCAGGATATACGACCATTTCACTTGAACAGCTCTATGCCGCATATCACGGTGAATCAAATTTGCCACCTAAACCGGTTGTGCTCACCTTCGACGACGGATATCCGGATAATTACCAAATCGCTTTTCCGATCCTGAAAAAATATAACTTCACGGCGGCTTTCTTTATTTACACGGCCGGTGCCGACAATGGCGACATGATGACTTGGCAACAGTTAAAAGAAATGTCAACCTACGGCATGGATATTGAGCCGCACACTGTCAGCCATGCCGACCTGAACCAATTGTCAGCCAGCGGGCAACGCCGTGAGCTCGCTGACTCAAAGGCGGAAATCGAACATAAACTAGGCACGTCGGCCAACTTCTTTGATTATCCGAAAGGCCAATTTGATGCCGTAACGCTCCGCCTGTTGCCCGAATTAGGTTATCAACTGGCGGTAACCTCAAACCCCGGCAGGGCGAAGCGTGGAGACAACATTTTCGCCTTAAGAAGGATCTATATCGGCGGCGACCTCACCCTGAACGCCTTCAAAACCAAGATTAATCCCGAATAATTTCAATTAATTAACACATACTGTCAAGCTATAATATTCTGCCACATTTTGAACACGCTTCATGCGATATTTCAGGTGAAGACCCGCAGTAAGGACAACTAATGATCTTTTTGGGCCCGTTCGAGCGCTCAGCGCTGCTAAAGGTTCCGTTTAATCTTGCCAGGAAGCGGAATACTTTACTGTAAAAACGACGGTTACGCCACACATGGCTAACTATCAAGGAAATTATGACTACGAATATTAACTGCAGCATATTTTTACCTCATTAAGAACAAGCGTTGGGCCATAACAGTTTGACACTATGCAGACAGCCAGCGTTCAGACCTTGATGTAGCGGGAGGTACGTCAGTCCCTCTAACCTATTATACCATGCCATTCCCGATTTACTTATCTTCGATTTCCGCAAAGATTAGGGCTGATTCCCGAAGAATCAGCCCTAAATAGATTGCATTTTTCTCTATTTTGCTCGTGCCCGCATAATCCAGCCGTTACTGAGCTGTTACTTAATTGGAAAGAGCCTGCAAAGGAGCAGGAATACGACCACCGCGCTGAACAAACTTAGCACAGCTAAACGGGCTAACCCGGATCACCGGGGCGCCCCCTAACAGACCGCCAAACTGCACGGTCTCACCTTGTTTTTTGCCCGGTGCTGGGATTAACCTAACCGCTGTAGTCTTTTTATTGATCATCCCGATGGCCATCTCGTCAGCAATAATACCCGAGATAGTTTCCGCACTGGTATCGCCTGGGATCGCAATCATGTCTAATCCTACAGAACAAACGCAAGTCATTGCCTCTAATTTTTCCAGGCTAAGAGCGCCGGCTTCTACCGCCGACACCATTCCAGCGTCCTCGCTAACCGGAATAAATGCCCCGCTTAGGCCACCGACGTACGAAGACGCCATCGCGCCGCCCTTTTTCACGGCGTCGTTGAGCAGTGCCAGGGCAGCGGTAGTCCCATGAACACCGCATTTTTCCAGGCCCATCCCTTCAAGAATATCCGCAACGCTGTCGCCAACTGCCGGGGTAGGGGCTAACGATAAATCAATAATGCCAAACGGTACACCTAACTGCTGCGAAGCAGACCGGCCCACTAATTCACCCATACGGGTGATCTTAAAGGCAGTCTCTTTAATCAGATTGGCAATCTGCCCCAAATCAACGTCAGGATATTTTCGCACAACATGGTTAACTACTCCTGGACCGCTAACCCCCACGTTCAGGACACACTCCGGTTCACCCACTCCATGGAAGGCCCCTGCCATAAATGGATTATCCTCCGGAACGTTACAGAAAACGACTAGCTTTGCGGCGCCGATTCCGTCTCTGTCCGCAGTTTGCTGGGCAGTTTCCACGATGATCTGCCCCATCCGCATTACCGCATCCATATTGATGCCTGCTTTTGTACTCGCCACATTTACTGATGAACAGACGAACTCAGTTTCCGCTAAAGCCTGGGGTATCGCCTCAATTAAACCCAGATCCCCGCGGGTAAATCCTTTTTGTACTAAAGCGGAAAAGCCGCCGATAAAGTTGACCCCTAATTCGCGGGCAGCGCGGTCTAAAACCCGTGCTATCCCCACGTAATCAAAGCTACTGCAACTTTCACCGATTAACGAGATTGGGGTGACTGAAATACGCTTGTTGATAATCGGAATCCCATACTGCGCTTCCAGGCTTTCACCCGTTTTTACCAAGTCTTTGGCTAAACGCGTAACTTTATCGTAAATCTTGGTTTGTACGGTTTTAGCATTATCGCTGCAGCAATCCCTAAG
>DATAMA010000125.1:0-2360 GCA_036260765.1 Desulfobacteria bacterium
GACAGCAAAGCAGCTTCTCCGCCTTCTTAAGCAGCCCGGTCCGCCGGAGTGTTTACGCCGCCGACCACAAATGATTTCACTACTTCGAATCCCAGGCTGGTTAGGGGTGAGGGAACGGCGCAAGCTGCTGGTTTCTGTGCCCTATACCGCAGTGGTCGCCGTATTACTCTACGGTTGGCGGAGCCTGGGACTTTGGTTAAAGCAGAGGACGGTCTCCGGATCGACCGTCCTAAAAAATATAATAATGTAATTGGCCTAACTTAACTTCAATTTAACTCGACCAATTCAGCTATGATTTAACTTCAACAAGTGTTAACTCAAAATATTGCTAACAGACAGCAAAATGATTCCGCTAATTATAAATATAATGCCATATTCGAAGTCCACGCGTACTTGGTTTCCAAAGCTGGCCATTTTAGCGATCGACTTTTGCCCCAGGTTAGGAACTTCGACGTTTTGATGAGACTGATGTTGGCTACTATCCCCGTCAAATACATGGCTGGTCGTTGGCCTCCCTGAAATGCCTGACATTATTCCAAGCGCAATTAACGCCACTCCAGTCCAGAACATTACGCTTAAAATTTGCCACCTTAAAATCAGTGAAATGGCCGTTGTAAATACCAAGGCTACTACCACTAGGCCAATCAAAGATGCCAACTTTCTACCCAATACCTATCCCCCCTTTATTATATTATAGCTGACTCATTGTGGAAATTGTTGTCGTCTTTTGCCATATAATGTTTAAGAGTTCAGGCGTGTAACGTCCTGAACTCTTATTAGCAGCGGGCCGAAATGACCCAGTTTTATATTTGGTTTAACCGGTTAGCAAATTACGGTATGCCAACTTTACGTTGGCATACTGGTTAATTAGCCTTGACAATAGCGGTGCAGCGCTGCAATAACCGCAATAACTCTACTAACTCTGGCACTTAATAAACTTATGCTTAATGCAAGCCTGACACTAAATAAACTTTTGACTAATCCAAGCCTGACACTAGATGACAGGCGACGGAGTGGCCTGGGGTGATTTCTTTTAGGGCCGGGGTTTGATTGGCGCACTCCGGTTTCGCTTGGGGACAACGGGTGCGGAAATAGCAACCGGACGGCGGATTGATAGGGCTCGGGACATTGCCCTGTAGGACAATGCGCTGCCGTTTTTCCTCAATTTTAGGATCCGGGATCGGAATCGCGGAGAGCAGTGCTTTGGTATATGGATGGCAGGGATTTTCATATAGCTCAAAGCTGTCGGCTAGTTCGACAATCCGCCCGAGGTACATGACCGCAATCCGGTGCGAAATATGTTTAACCATCGAAAGATCATGGGCAATAAACAGGTAAGTAAGGCCCATTTTCTCCTGGAGCTCTTCCAGCATGTTCACAATCTGTGCCTGAATGGAGACATCGAGCGCAGAAATCGGCTCATCACAGATGATCAGGCTCGGCTTCACGGATAAAGCGCGGGCAATACCAATCCGCTGGCGCTGTCCGCCCGAGAACTCATGCGGAAAACGGTTGGCATGTTCAGGGTTTAAGCCAACGATGCGTAACAATTCATAAATTCTTTCCGTCCGTTCCTTACCCACCGCGAGCTTGTGAATATCCAAGGCTTCTCCCACTATATCCCCTACAGTCATTCGCGGGTTCAATGAGGCATATGGATCCTGAAAAATCATCTGCATATTGCGGCGTAATTGCTGCAAGTCACTGCCTTTGGCCTTGGTCACATCCTTGCCTTCAAACACGATCTTGCCGCTGGTTGGTTGATAAAGCCGGATTATTGTCCTGCCGGCCGTTGATTTGCCACAACCGCTTTCACCGACAATCCCTAAGGTCTCTCCTTTTTTAACCTTAAAGCTGATTCCGTTAACTGCTTGCACTTTTTGTTTACTGCGGCCGATAAACCCTCCGGCCACGGGGAAATGCATAACCAGATCGCTAACTTCTAAAATATATTCTTCCTTAACCGCCATCGGCTACATCCTCCCTTCCAGCCCGACTACTTTTGGCGCCTGGGGATGTTGCAGCCAACAAGCCACCTGATGTCCCTCTTTAATCATGGTATACTCCGGCTTTTGCTCAGTACAAATACGCATACAGTGACGGCAACGGGGCGCAAAGCCACAGCCTTGCGGCGGGTTCAGCAGATCCGGCGGCGTGCCTGGAATAGGAACCAGTTTACCCTTTGTTTTGGAGTCGAGACGCGGTACGGAACCTAACAGGCCCCAGGTGTACGGGTGTTGTGGATGCTCATAAATATCATACACACTGCCGCTTTCCACAATTTTACCGCCGTACATGACGATAACCCGGCTACAAAGGCCTGCAACAATGCCGAGATCATGGGTGATCAAAATAATTGA
>DATAMA010000079.1:0-13433 GCA_036260765.1 Desulfobacteria bacterium
GTTTCACAATCTATTTCTGGGATGCAGCGAGTGCTTGTTCTAAATCAGCAATAATATCCTGAACATTTTCCACACCGATCGAAAGACGAACCAAGTCCTCAGTGACACCCGACTTAGCTCGCTGTTCGGGATCTAATTGGGCATGCGTCGTACTGGCAGGGTGGATTACCAGTGATTTGGAGTCGCCTACGTTGGCCAGCAACGAGAACAGCTTTAAGTTATCGCTGAACTTCTTACCGGCTTCCCGGCCTCCTTTAATACCAAAGGTAAAGATTGCCCCTGCACCTTTTGGCAGGTATTTTTGCGCCTTGGCATATTCAGAGTTTGTCTCCAGGCCAGGATAGTTGACCCAGGATACCGCGGAATGTTCATTTAAGAAACGGGCTACGGCCAGCGCATTTTCACAATGCCGTTCCATCCGCAGGTGCAGCGTCTCTAACCCTTGCAACAACAGGAACGAATTAAATGGGCTGAGGCACGCGCCAAGGTCGCGGAGTAATTGAACCCGCAGTTTAATAATGAACGCTTGCGGCCCCAAGTCTTGAGCGTATTTGATGCCATGATAACTGGGATCCGGTTCCGTAAAGCTGGGGAATTTGCCGTTAGCCCAGTTGAATTTTCCCCCATCGACTACTACTCCGCCCATCGACGTGCCATGCCCGCCAATAAACTTGGTCGCGGAGTGGATGACAATGTCTGCCCCGAAATCAATCGGGCGGCAAAGGTACGGAGAAGCGAAGGTATTGTCGATAATCAACGGAATTCCTGCCTCATGGGCAATGTTGGCGACCGCTTCAATATCGAGCACGTCAATCCGGGGATTGCCGATCGTTTCGGCATAAAGCGCTTTGGTTTTCGGGGTAATCGCCTTGCGGAAATTCTCGGGGTCACTGGGGTCGACAAAAATTGTATTAATGCCTAACCTCGGCAACGTGAGTGAAAACATATTGTATGTACCGCCATACAGGAAACTCGATGAAACAATCTCATCTCCCGCTCCGGCAACGTTGAAAATCGCATTGTTGATTGCGGCATGGCCGGAAGCAAACGCTAACGCCCCGACTCCGCCTTCCAGCAAAGCCACCCGCTTTTCAAACACATCCTGAGTCGGGTTCATAATTCTGGTATAAACGTTTCCGGGCTCAGCCAGGGAAAAAAGGGCCGCGGCGTGATCTGAATCACGAAACACATAAGACGTCGTTTGATAAATCGGTACTGCCCGCGAACCGGTTGTCGGGTCAGCTTCCTGACCCCCATGGACTGCTAAAGTCTCCAGACGATACTGTTCACTCATGTCAATATTCCCTCCTCATATTAACCAAAAGACCTCTTCCAAGACGGAAGAGGTCGCATGATCTTTGCAATCCTCTTCTCATCTTCCAGGATAAATCATCCTGCAGGAATTGGCACCACTGCACATTTAGTGCCGGTTGCCGGGCTTCATAGGGCCAGTCCCTCCACCGCTCTGGATAAGAAGATTTCCTAAAGTTTTTAATTTATTACTAATTATACCTGTCGAAATACTTTTGTCAACACTCTATTCCAGAAAAATCGACTATAATTTACACCCGGTCTCAGGGCAAAAGGATAATCGGATTTATTGCAGAATATACAATTGCAGAACAACCAATCAGCCAGAAATACTGTTGCTCACCAGCACGAATTAGAGGTGTTAACTTTGAAATTATACAGAAGCGACAAAGGCTTTGCGTTACCTCTAGTGATGACACTAATCGTGGTTATTCTGATATCTTCTTCAGCTTTACTCAGTTTTCTCTCCACCCGGACACTGGCTCTCAAACAACATCAAAATGACCTGAAATCATATAATCTGGCCGTTAGCGGCATGGAATCGTTTATAAAATACCTAAATCAGATCACAACCCAGAATAAAGAAGATTACTTTTTGGCTTATACGGGTTGGCAGGGACCGTATTCGCTTGCCACCCCGGAAAACGATGCGATAACCTACAGTTTTACCTATAGCACTGGCGACAACGCAATCTACTATGTTACTTCAAAAGCCATAGTAGGTACAGGCGCATTTCAAAAAACTAATTCCGTCACCTATTCTGTCAACCTAGCCACGCCGAACTATCGGGTTTCTGGTACCCAAAAGGCTATTTATGTGCAAACCGGCGGTTCCGCTAAAGGCGTTCCGTCGTCTATCAGCGTAAATTACAATGCAAACGTAAAAAGTTCGATCGATACACAAATGGGCAATATGAGTAGCAGTCTCATCAACCAAATAACTACCTATCAGCAAAAAGCGGTACAATTCACCAATAACGGTACTGCCACCAGCATCGCGAATGAGATAGCCAGTTCGAGCGGTGACCCGATCATCATCGAGACCAGCGGGATCACCTCATCCGATGCCAACATCCAATTTGGTGACGCCTCCCACCCGGTCGTCCTCATCCTTGACAGCGATTTAACCTTAAACAGTGCGCAAACTTTAGACGTCTACGGCAGCCTTATCGTCTTAGGCAGCTTTACCGCCAATAACGCGATCACCGTCAATATGCACAGGGTAAACAATTCTTTAGGTGATTTAATCGTTAAAGACGGCTCCCTAACCTTTAATAATACTGCCACCTTAAATATCGATAACTCCCTGGCGACGATCAATACCCTGGCAGCAACAAGCAATGGCTCAATGAATTTTAATAATGGCGCCACGGTTTCCGCTCAGTCAATCTTGGTAGGCAATACCCTAAATGTCCAAAACAACCTGAGTTTGACGGCAAATCTTGATGTCTATACCGGCAACGTAAGCGCAATGAACAACGCGCAAATCACGGCAACCAAGGGAGACCTTTTCGTCGACAACAGCTTTACAGCTAACAACGGAACGAGTATTACCGCAGGAGGAAACATCGCCATTGGCTCCAGTATCTCACTCGATAGCAACACGACAATCAATACCGGTAACGGCGGAACCTCGTCTTTAAACCTCGGAAACACGATGATTTTAGGCCCGCAATGGGATATTACCAAACAATAAAGTTTAATAATCTTTTAATAACTTAATCACCATGGTTGCGGTTTGGGGTGCGGTTGTCCGTTGGCCCTTAACGTCAATGTGCGTGGTTAAAAAAGTTATGGATAGCGTTAATTTTTCCCCAGCTTTGTAATCGCTGCCAGAGGCCACATCGGCGTTGTTATATTGAATCCCCATACTCTGGACATTGTCTGCCAACAAAACCGGCGCTAAATTAGTCAGATCACTGGGTGATGTTGCGTAAAAACCAGCCTGGCTGACGTTAAACAAATACAGTTTTCCACTGTGATTAAGCTGAACGCCAACGTAATTATACGGATTCCGCCCAATTCCGGTTTTTAAGCGCAGTTCCTGGGCCGTATCCGATGTCGTGTAGTTCATTTCCACCGCATAGGCAAACTTTTGCGAGAGTGTATCGATTGTTTGCTCCTTTTGCGCGGAATCAGTAAAGTTCTGGCTGGTATTGCTCCACATTTCTCCCATTGAGGCCGAGGCCATCAGGCCAACGCCGAGAACCATCATGCTTATTACAATTACCGCGAGAAGTTCCACCAGGGTAAATCCGTTTTCGTTCTTCATCTCATTCACCCTACCAGTACACAGTTACGGTTAATACATAAGGTTGTATCGCTGAATACACAGTCCCAAAAACGATCGACTGAACCGTGACGTGGTTCTTCCCCTGATATTCTGATGGCGGTGTGGTATACCCATTAACACTCCCGGCGGATAAGGGAGTTACCTGGACATATATCTGATACGCGGTGGTGTATCCCGGCGGGCTGGGTGGATTACTCACCGGTTGTACATCGGAACTTTCAATCAAATTCCGGTCATCATTCAAAATATTTTGCGCAAGCTGTAGAGCTTCATCCTGTTTGCCAGCATTACTGGTCGCCAACAATGTATGGCTGGACATGTTAATAAGCGCGGTACTGGCAACAGCTAGAATCAAGACTGCCGCCAGAACCTCGACCAAAGTAAACCCAGGCGAATTATCGAGTACGGATTTTGGGTTCATTGCCAATTTCCCCTATAATATAATGCTTTTGGGACCATTGGGTAGCAGTAGACTTTATCAGCAATAATTTCGACACTACCGGATTGATTCCTGTCTTATGAACAAGAAAAACACTGCCGTTCAGCAGTGTTTTTCCTTCGTTTATTCCCCTAAGATCCGTTTTTGAATAAAGTTGGTGTAAACTTCCCCACGCTGGAAGTACTCATTGTCCAGCACCTTAAGGTGGAACGGAATCGTCGTATGCACGCCCTCGATATCAAACTCCAGAAGTGCACGTTTCATACGGCTAATCGCCTCATCCCTGGTTCTGCCCCAGACAATCAGCTTGCCCACCATTGAATCATAGAAGGGTGGAATAGTGTAACCGGCATAAGCCGCGCTGTCTATCCGTACGCCTGGCCCGCCAGGAGGATGATACGTTGTAATTGTTCCCGGACTTGGCATAAAGTTCTTTTCCGGATTTTCCGCATTGATCCTGCATTCAAGCGCCCAGCCGTTAATACTTACGTCGGACTGAGTGTAACCAAGCTTTTCTCCGGCAGCGATTCTAATCTGTTCCTTGATTAAATCGATTCCGCTAATCAGTTCTGTTACCGGATGTTCGACCTGAATCCGGGTGTTCATTTCAATAAAATAATAATTGTTATGTTTATCAAGTAAGAATTCGATTGTCCCCGCACCGGAATAATTGACGGCCTTGGCCGCCTTAACAGCTGTTGCGCCCATTTCAGAGCGTAGTTTTGCTGTCAAAGCAGATGAGGGGGCTTCTTCGATCAATTTCTGGTTGCGGCGTTGCAAGGAACAGTCCCGTTCCCCAAGATAAACGGTATTGCCGTACTCATCCGCGATGATTTGGAATTCGATGTGCCGCGGTTCTTCGACATATTTTTCCAGATAGACTTCTGCATTGCCAAATGCAGCCTGGGCCTCAGTTTGCGCAGTTTGCACTGCCTTCAGCAGTTCCCCTTCGTTTTGCGCAATCCGCATGCCTTTTCCCCCGCCGCCCGCGGAAGCTTTAATCATCACCGGATAGCCGATTGAGCGGGCCAGTTCAAGCGCCTGCTCCGGGGTTTCCACAATTCCTTCCGAACCCGGGACAACCGGTACACCGGCGGCAATCATCGTCTTACGGGCAGTTGCCTTGTCGCCCATACCTTCGATCGCTTTGGCCTTCGGTCCGATGAATTTAATATTACAAGTTTCACAAATCTCGGCAAAGTACGCATTCTCAGCCAGGAACCCGTATCCCGGGTGGATCGCATCTGCCCCGGATACTTCCGCTGCGCTGATAATGTTGGGAATATGCAAATAACTTTTGGCGGAGGCTGCAGGCCCGATACAGATCGCCTCGTCTGCTTCGCGCACATGCAGGGAATCGCTGTCTGCCTCGGAGTAAACGGCTACACTGGTTATCCCCATTTCACGGCAGGCCCGGATAATCCGCAGCGCGATTTCTCCGCGATTGGCAATTAAAATTTTTGTGAACATACTTAGTTTCCCTCTCTACTGTTTTTCAACCAGGAAAAGGGTCTGCCCATACTCGACGGCTTGGCCGTTTTCAACCAGGATTTCTACTATTTTACCGGCAACTTCGGCCTCAATCTCGTTCATCAGTTTCATTGCTTCCACGATGCATACCGCTTCACCGGCTTTGATCGTAGAACCAACTTCCACATACGCCGGCGCGTCCGGGGCCGGAGAACTGTAGAAAGTACCAACCATTGGCGCAACAATCGGCACGAGATTGGGATTAGTCTCATCAACCGATGCTTCAGCCGCTTTGGTTTCAGCGGCACTAACTGCAGCGGCGGCCGGGGCAACTGCCGCAGTCACAGGGAGCGCGGCAGCAGGCGCTGCTGAAACAACGCCACCTTTTTTAATATTAATCCGAACCCCTTCACTTTCCAGGTTTAGCTCACTAATTTCGGTCTCATCCAGCATCTTTATTAATTCTTTAATTTCCTGCAAATTCATTTTCGAATCCTCCTTGGCAGCTGTTGCGGCCTTACTTACTGGGTTGTCTGCGCCGCGCAGCCTTGTCTCAAAGAACTTGCGGGCGACTTCCGGGAACAACGCATATGATAACACATCTTCGGCATTGCGCGCTAGACTGCCGATCTCTGCCTTTCTTTTTTCCAGCATCGGTTCCAGCAAATCTGCCGGCCTGCAGGTAATTGGTTCCTCATCACCAAGGATCTTGCGTTTTACCTCAGGATTAATTTCCGCCGGTGATTTGCCGTAATACCCCTTGGCATAAGCCTTAACCTCGCGAGGAATCAACTTATATCTTACCCCGGTAAGGATATTTGATACCGCCTGGGCACCGACAATCTGGCTGGTAGGTGTAACCAGCGGGGGATAACCCAGTTCCTCACGTACACGGGGGATCTCCGCCAAAACCTCATTTAACCGGTGTAAGGCCTTCTGTTGTTCCAACTGGGAGATGAAGTTGGAAATCATCCCGCCGGGCACTTGATGGTCGAAAACCTGCATATCTGAAATACGGGTAACCCCGCGTTCAAACCCTCTTTCCAGGCGAACATCTTCAAAGTACCTGGCAATTTTGAATAACCGGGCAATATCGAGGCCGGTACTATACTGAGAATCCTGCAGAGCCCTGACTACCGTTTCCACAGGTGGTTGGGAAGAGCCAAACGCTAAGGGAACAGATGCGGTGTCAATTACGTCAACCCCCGCTTCAGCCGCCATCAGGTAAGCTCCGACTGCCATTCCGCCGACATAATGGCTGTGCAGTTGTACCGGAATTTTTAGGTTCTGCTTAAAGGCCGTGACGATTTCCTTCGCCTTAAACGGGGTCAGCATTCCGGCCATGTCTTTAATGCAAATCGAATCTGCCCCCATGTCCTGCAGGCTCAGCGCCGTCTTTAGATAATACGCAGTCGTATGCACCGGGCTGATCGTATACACAACCGAAGCCTGTGCATGCGCGCCTGTTTCTTTAACCGCTTTAAGGGGAACTTCGATATTACGCACGTCATTTAACGCATCAAAGATTCGCACAATGTCGATGCCATTTTCGACCATTTTGTGAACAAAAGCTCTAACAACGTCATCCGGATAATGTTTATAACCGAGCAGGGATTGACCACGCAGCAGCATCTGCAGCGGAGTCTTGGCTACATAGCGTTTAATAGTCTTGAGCCGTTCCCAGGGGTCTTCGTCCAGATAACGCATGCAAACGTCAAAAGTTGCACCGCCCCAGACCTCCAGCGAATGATAACCGACATTATCAAGTTCAGTGAGGATTGGAATCATGTCCGTTGTCTTCATTCTGGTAGCCCATAAGCTTTGGTGACCATCTCTCAAAGTAGTGTCCGTTACTTTTACCATCAAGAATTTCCCCCCTACTTTTTGCCGACGGACCGCTTCTGCTGATCATCTATATTCAACAAAAAAGCCCAGGTTAAAAAACAAAGCGGTTTTTAAACCCGAGCCCGCTCCACAGGTACAAATATCCCTTATAACGTTACTTAATACCTATTATACGGTGGCAGTATCCTGTTTTTCAATTATTTCAGATAAAGTATACAGTATAAACCATACAAATTTCTACTATTCTTTGGTTAAATTTTGGGGATAATTACAATGTTCTCCAGGCGGATTCCTGTGCTCCGCACCGCAATATCCTGCAATTTGGTTAATTCGCTGGGTGATAGTTTTTCACCATAGACCATCAAATTTAGATCATTACTGCCTAGCGTCGCAACTACATCCTTAAAGCCTTTCGCCAGGACCAGATTCTCAATTTCGCTTTCTTTCGCAATCTGCCGGTTCAGCGCCAACAGTGTCTTTTGGGCCGTAGCCCTGGTTTCCGCAGCAGCGTTGGGATCATCAATCAGTTCCTGCAAGATCTGCACCTGACGGTCGCGATCGTTTTCCCGATTCTGCCGATAATTTACGAAAAATGCCGAAGAAGGTGCACCTTGTTTACTGCTCACCTCTACGACATTATTTTTTACTTTCGGGACATCATTTTGGTGCTGGAACGCCGCCACCCCATAAAATCCCAGGTACAGACAGAAAACGCCGGCTAAAAACAATGCTACCAGCCCCAGTGGCCGCAGCCTGATCACTTTCATCATTGGCTCAACCCCTTTCCTAATGGTTCAACTCTAACCTTGCTGGCACCTATGCCCAAAAGAGTCTGGACAGAGCTTTTGACCCGTTCCCGGATATAGGGATCCTTAGCTCCTTCGGCAACGACAAGCACACCGGAAATCTGCGGACTGTATTCGACGATCCGTACCGGAGCGGACTCACTCGCACCCTGTGAACCGGCTAAAACCATCTGGCTGTTGTCATTGGTTTGGGTTTGGATCCGTTTTCCGCCATCACTTGGGGTTTCCTCCTGGACTGTTTTGGCGTGGGTCTGGTTTGTTCCGTACTCGGAACGGGGCCCGGCGAATAGGGTAACTGCCACTTTTACTTCGCCTACTCCTTCAATCTCTTCTAAGGTAGCGGTAATCTTGTTTTCCAAAGCCGTTTCATTCTTTTCCAGATCACTCGGTTGCGCCTGTTTCTGAGGTGTTTGGCTGGTAGCCTGAGTGGAAGGTGTAGTTCCCAGGTTACCGGTTAACACAACTACCACCATTGCAATCACTACAACCAATACCAAAACCTGCATCCTTTTCCCGTCTGGCCCGGTGAAATTCTTAAACCAATTGTTGAAGTTCATAAATAACCCTCCTCTACTCAGAAATATTACGCTAGAAACTGACGACCACCCGCTCCTCCGTGGTTCCCAGCATCGCCCCAATCCGCGTTTTTAGTTCACGTTCAATTCTGGCCTGTTCCGGGTCCGGCGCTGTTTTCCGGGGACTATTCCCGTTTGCGCCGTTAACCCGTTCAACCGGTTTGATTGTAGACTCCTGTTTGCCAACCTTCACTTCAATTTTGTTAATTTGACCGTCTTCCTTAATACTGGCCGCAATTGAGACATTCCGGACGCCGCTTACCGTTAACGCCAGCGCCTTGGCCTGCCGTTCGATTACTTTCCGATATTCCTGCTGCGCACTTAGCCGGCCGTTTTCCCGAATCTGTTTTCCCTGTTGCATGACTTCCGCCAATTCCTGTTCCTGGGCGGTATTATCCGCCTGCGACCAGGCCGGGATCTCAAACGCCAGAGGCTTGTGCAGCAGGTTGGCAATTGGAGTCAACACTGCCATCAGCACAAACAGCCCCATCACCAACTGCACAAACCGCCGCATTGAATTATTCGGCAACAACATTTCCAGGAATCCGGCCAACAACGTTATCAAAGCGATATTGCGCACAATCGTTTTGATCGTCTCCACTGCCCTCACCTCCACCCTTGGATCACCGCAGCATTGCGGTAAAATTACCTGTTGCGAGGATGATTGAGATGGCGACAAAGAACATCAGACCAACCGAGGCCACTGCCGCAAAAACCAAAGTTAAGCTTGAACTCATGGTCTGCAAGACCTCTGATAAGGAATCATTTCCTAACGGTTGGACCAGGGCCGCGGCAATCCGGTAAATCAGCATAATGGAAACAATTTTAATGATTGGCAGAACGGTAATAAAGAGCACCACGATTATGCCGACGATACCAACGGCGTTTTTCAGCAGAAGGGCTGAACTGACTACCAGTTCAACAGTGTCGGAAAACCATCGCCCCACAACCGGTACAAAAGTATCCGTGGCAAACTTGGCGGAGCGCAAAGCTACTCCGTCAGCCACAGACCCGGCAACCCCCTGCACAACGATTACGCCCACAAATACTGTAAGCGTCAGCCCTAACAACGCCTTGCTGGTATAATTCAACAATCCCGCCAGCCGTGATACTTTCAGTTGGTCCGAAATATGATTGATGATCGCTAACACGGCACCCAGGAACAGCAGCGGGAAAACCACATTTTTGATTAACGTCGCCATAAAGGTTAAAGTTGTGAGAATAAACGGATGAAAAATTGCCGCACTGGTGAAATTCCCCAATGCGACTAACAAGGTCAATAACACCGGTAAGAGAGCCTGCATGAAATTAACCATGTCATCAATCGCTTTCTTACCGCTGTCAATGGCTACAGTGAAGGAGGTTAGGGCGATCGTCAGTAAAACCAGGTAACTCATCGCCTGAGCAACCTTGCTGACATTTCCCTCAAAAGCATTTTGCAAGTGCTGCAGTACCCCGCACAACACGGCAAGAATGACCAGCTTGGCCATCAACCCGGCATTTGCCACCACTTCCTTGAATAGTAAGCGCAGTATCCCGCTAAGTACTTGTTGCGGGCTAATCCCGATTTTTCCGGATTTAACCCGCTCTAACAAGCTCGATAATTGGAGGTCCGGCATGTAAGCCTTGGTTTCCTGATCCATATTGCGGAGAAAGTCCTGCAGCTTGCTCATATCGACATCTTTGACCGGATCGGCCGCCGGCGATGTCACCGTTTCCGCCCCAAAGGCAGGTGGTAGAAAGGTGAAGAAAAGACTTGTCCAAACCAAAAATATCAGGAACATCGCCCTGCATTTTGCCAATATCGCCTCACCTCCGCTAAGGGACCAGCCGTATGACCGACTCGGTAATTGCTACAATAATCGGCAGTGCCATCACCATAACCAGGACTTTGGCCGCAAATTCAACCTTGCTGCCGATCGCGCTTTCACCGGCATCACGGCAAATCTGGGCGCCAAATTCAGCAACGTAGGCGATGCCAACTATTTTCAGCACCGTCGTCAGATAAAATGAACTGACCCCGGCGTTAGCCGCCAAGTCATTCAATACATCGATCACTACCTTGATTTTGCTGGCAACTAATAAAAAAATGATGATACCGGTAACCACGCTCAACTGTAGAGCGAGTTCGGGCCGTTGGCTTTTAAGCAGGGCAATTAGAATTGTGGCAATCAGACCCAGTCCGACGATTTGCAATATTTCCATACGTTAATACAACTGGAATACCGATTTTACCAAGCTAAACAATTGACCGATGAATTGAACGACCAGGATTAGAACAACGACTACCCCACCGAGCGTAAGCAATTGGGCCTGTTCCTCTTTCCCTGCCTGTTTCAGGACGATGTTCAGCACCGAAATCAAAATACCGATTCCGGCGATCTTAAACACCAAATCAAAATTCATTCCCCAGCCACCCCTTTTAAAGAATCACTAAAGCAATCGTCGCTCCAATCAAAAAACCGGAATAGCTCCAAAGCCTGGTTAGCTTGGCACTTCGTTCCTTGGCCTGGGCCTCTGCTTCTGTTAAGTAGATGCTCGCCAGCCTTAGCTTTTTCGTTTCCTCCAAACAATCAGTAGTGCCAAGACCGTTGCCAATGGTCCGCATTATTTGCCAATCCGCTTCGGATAAGCAAAATGAGCCTTGTTCTTGCTCAATCATTGCATGCCAGGCCTGCTCTGCGGAAAAACCTGCTTCGATCCGGCGGGCTACTTCCGTGAAGAAGCCGCCGATACTTGCTTCCAGCCCGGTAGCGGCTGTTTTTAGCGCCTGTGGTAATGGTGTTGCCCCATAGCTTATCTCTGTCTGCAGCGTCTCCACCGCTTGGTGAAACTCCCTTAACTGTTTGGGACGAAGGGCATAACGTTGCGCCATGAGCAACCCAAACAGGCCGCAGGCCCCGACAATAACGAGCAAGGCGGCAAACCTGATCATGTCAACACCTCCCGGTCAGCAGTTTTGGCCCTCCGCTTAACAGATTCCGATTTGTGCTAGAGTCCAAAATCTTTTCTAATGTGCCGACGCCAAGCCTTCTGCTGAGCACGATAATTCGCTGAAATACCCCAGTATCCAAAATCGCCCTTAATACCGGCTTACGTCTGATATCTTGTTCATCCAGGCCATGAACACTGGTAATGATCGCTACTCCGCCGCTCACCGCTTCCTGAACAGCCCGGAGATCTGACTCGCGCCCCAGTTCATCGGTAACTATTACCTGCGGAGCCATCGCCCGCAATAGCATGAGCATGCCCTCAGCCTTCGGACAGGCATCCAAAACGTCAACACGTCTGCCTAAATCATTCTGGGGCACCCCCTGCCAACAACCCGCCAATTCGCTTCGTTCATCGACAACGCCAACATTTACCGCGCCGTACCCGAGTTTCTGATCTCCATCGCTTAGCAAACGGATAATATCGCGCAGTAATGTTGTTTTACCGGCTTGCGGCGGTGACACAATCAAGGTGCTGACAACTTGTGAGTTATGAATCAGGTAAGGCAAGACCTGGCGTCCTACCCCTTTAATTTCACGTGACATCCGGACGTTTAAACTGGAAACATAACGGATTGTTTTGACCCTGCCCGCTTCAAGGACAACCTTTCCCGTAACCCCAACCCGATGGCCGCCACGAATTGTCAGAAACCCATTTTTGAGTTCCTCCTCGCAAGCATAGATCGAGCTGGCGGTAATCATTTGCAGGCTGCGATCAACCATTTCCCGGCTGATGATTACGCCGTCAGATAAGTTTCGGCAAATTTCACCGTGTTGATTGAGCGTCAGTTCCCCAAGCCCCAAGCGCATCAGCAGCGGTCTGCCTACCCTTAGGCGTAGTTCCTCCAGTTCCGACCAAATGCTTGTCGGTAAGTTACGCAGTAAATCTGACACAGCCGGAGCTAAAAAAGGCAGCACTTCCTGGACAAAACGTGGGTTTGCGGTGACCTTCTCGTTTAGGCCCGCCGGACGGATCACTACCACTTGTCCCACCTCTGCTTCCTGAAGCTGGCTCTGCGTTACTGTTAGATAGTTATGAGAAGGTGGACATGTTTAGAACGGATTAGCAACAGCTCCAGGGCAAACCGGTCCCAGACAAAAAAGCCTGGCCAAAATGGGTTCTCTTTCTAGGTGCAAAACCTAAAATCACGCCGAAATTCATTGTTGTAGACTGCCCAATCCCAAAAAAGAACTAGAGAACAGAAAGAAAGACTATCCGAACAAAACAGAGACCATTGCTTACTTAGGCATGGCCTCTGTTTTGATTATTCAAGCTAACATCCATTAAATACAACTGGATTCGCAATTGAGCAAGCCAGTTGTATTTATCTACCAATAACCGGTGTGTAAACCAAATTATAGTTTCTAACTATTTATTAAAAACCTTAAGTGTCTTCAGAGCTTGATAAAGAGCCGTATAAAATGGAATTGCAGCGGTATAAATACCTGCCAAAATAGGATACCTAAAAATCGAGTATTCGGGGTTGTGCTGAATAAAATTATTGGCCAACCCTGGCATTAAAAAGCATAGAATCAGTACTAAAACACCTATGATTCCGATAGCCAGCTTTAAAAAAGATATTTTTCCTCGTCGCATAGCGCACCTCCACTATTATTAAAGTTATTGTATCACCCAATTTATCGAATAACAATATACTTTTACCGTTATTCGATATACGATTTCTTTTCTCTAAATACCCGTAT
>DATAMA010000081.1:0-6779 GCA_036260765.1 Desulfobacteria bacterium
AGGTCCACGAGAGCAAGATGTTAAACGCGTAGAATTGAACCAAATGCTCTGGTTTAAGGCCCAGCACGTAGATTAAGACAACCGATGAAACCACTGCTTGCAACAGGCCCAAAAGACCAAGCGTCAAGAACTTGCCAAACACAAGGTCGAATCGTGAGGCCCCAGCCGCCAAAATGCCTGGCTCCCGGGCATTAACCAGGAAGAAGAGCATTAGCGCGCCAACCCATAACGACAAAGAGATAAAGTATGGCGCGAGTCCGGTACCATAATTTGTTACCGGATTAGTCTGGATTTTATCCAGTTTAACCGGCTGTCCCATCGTGTCTGCAACTGATAACCTGTTGTACGGCAGTTGTTTCTGGATATCGTTTACGCCATCCTGTAAACCGGATTTCAATTCACCACTCCCGCCGGCAAGTTTGCCCAGGCCCGAATTTAAATCCTTGCTCCCGGAATATAGCTGATTGAGTCCGTTATTAAGGGAAACAGCGCCGCTAGTTGCTGTGTTAACCCCGTTGCTCAACCTGCCTATACCCGCTGCCAGTTGACCGGTTCCAGTGGATAAGTCCCCCAGCTTGGTCTGAAAAGTCGCAAAGCCGTGGCCTAAACTTTGTTCACCGGTGGAAAGAGTTTGCAGTCCCTGATCCAGGCGATTGCTACCCTCTAGCAACATCGGGAAGCCTGCACTTCCTGCCGTCAGCCCATCTGCCAATTGCGCTGTACCTACGGTTAGAGTGTGCAGACCCTGACTCAGGCCGTCCCCCCCGGTACTCGCATTAGCGAGGCCATTTTTTAGACTGTTTACCCCGTCAGCGGCTTGACCGGCTCCGTCAATCAACTGCTGCAGACCGCCGTCCATTTGCTGCAATAGCTGCTGCGAACCCGTAATAAGTCCGGGGTTTTGTGGATCAGTACTGGTTAACCCTGTATGCAAGGAGGTTAACCCGCCGTAGACCGTCGCCGTGTCGACCGAATTGTCCTGGTTTACCAAGCCGCTGCTTACAGCGGAAAGACCATTATTCACCGAATCCAGACCGGAGATCGAGGCGCTTAAACCCGGCGATAATTGGGTACTTACCGTCTGATCGGCATCTTTGACCAAAGTCAAGGCCTGTTGGAAGTTTGGATCGTTAGCCAGTGACGGATTTGATTCCAGGGATTTGTTCAGAAAATTCACTGCGTTATCAAGGTTGCTGCCGTTCTGACTCAGGCCTGTTTTAACCTGACCCAGTCCCGACGTCACGTTCCCCAACCCGTTTTTTGCTGCAACTATGCCGTTATTTGCCGTCTGAACTCCTTGTTGTACTTGGCCGACGCCCCCATCAAGCTGTTGCATGCCGCTAATCAGTCGCGGTACTCCGGTTGTCGAATCGTCAAACCGGGATTTGAGTTGGGTAAGCCCGCCGCCAAGTCCACTAATCCCGGTTTGCAAGCTGCCCGCGCCGTCATTCAATTGGTTGATTCCCGCTTGCAGTTTTTGCGCACCTGTAAATGCATCTTGTGACCCCGCCTGGACTTTCCGTGCACCTACAGCTGCCGACTGAAGCTGGGAATTCGCTGTATTAAGCCCCTGGTTCAATTGTTGCGAGCCGTTTGCCAATTCTGAAGTACCCGTCTGCACTTTTGTTAAACCGATTTGAATTGTATCAGCGCCATTTAGCAGAGCCTGTGCTCCGCCGGCGACCTGAGCGCTTCCTGCTACGGCACCTGTCGTACCGTTGCTTAATTTTTGTAGTCCATCGACCAGCTCACTGCTGCCGGCTGCGGCATTCTTCAAGTTACTGGCAACCTGTTGGCTGCCGGTTTGCGCTCGTTGAATACCGCCGGCCAAATCCGAGGCCCCGCCGGCTGCTTTGGCCAAATTTTGCTTCATATCACTCAGGTTGCCAAAGATTTGATCGAAGAACCGGCTATCAATCTGTCCGCTCAACTGATTTTCAAGCTCACTGGCCAGTTTGTTCCCGATTTGATCAGCAAGGAAGTTATTACTTGGGTTTGAATAGAACTCAAGCTTTGCTTTTTGTACCGGCTCGTTTGCAGGGTCCTTCGTCTCCTGAACAAGCTGACTGGAAAAGTCAGCCGGAATAATTACTGCCAGACGATACGTGCCCGAACTGAGACCGGCTTGAGCATCGGCAGCATTGGTAAAGACCCAACCGACATTATGGTCGTTTTTTAACTTGGCAACAAGATTTGCCCCGGCATTAACAGTCTGCCCGTCCGTCGTATTGGGTACATCCCGATTAACGACGGCAACCTTCATCTTATCCAGGTGATTGTACGGGTCCCAAAACGCATCCAGGTACAGAAAACTGTACAAGAGCGGGAGCAAACAAACCACAACCAGGGCAAGCCTGGTAAAGTGGCTGCGTCCTAAACGCTTGAGGTCAAGCAAAGCAATACTTAGTGAGCGCACCGGAATCCACCACCTTTCCCTGTGGCATAATTACTGTTTGATCACACCGCGCGGCCACTTCATGGTAGCGGGTCGTCAAGATGATGTTCTTGCCCTTTTGTTTAAGCCGAGTAAGCCTTACCCAAAACAAAGCCGTCTGTTCCGTCGTCAAGCCATACTCCGGTTGATCCAGGAGCAAAATGCCTGGGTCGTTAAGTAAAGCAATCGCCAAACAGGTCTCGGCACTTTTTAGCGCTGGCAAGCTGTCTGCCCGCTGCTTGGCGATATTTTCGAGCTCAAATCCTCTAATCAGCTCGGCAACCGCCTGTCTTGGGTGCGATAGGCGTAGGCCTTGAGCCCGAAATAACATATTTTCCTCCACGGTTAGTTGTTTGAATAAAGGATTAAATTCCTGAATAACTCCCAGGCCAATTTGGCCCTGGGCTTTATCCGGCCGGCCGGTAATATCGAGCCCGCTAACCTTTACTACTCCTGCCGCTGGTTTCAGTTTTCCGGCTAAAGCCATCAACAACGCCGTTTTTCCGCTGCCGCTTGGCCCATATAAGGCATTGATTTGCCCGTCCGGGAAATCAAGATTAAGGTCAGAAAGGATCTCTTTCCGCTTGTACCTAATCGTGATGTCTTGACAATAAACCGGCATTCAAATCCCCCTCTCTTTATACTGACCAGTCAGTCATATGCGGCTAAAAGGAAAACCATCTTCACGCTAACCTATCAATGAGGCTCTATGGAAAGGTTAGGCTCAATGGTGTAATAAAATACTGTTTAGACAGTACTGTTGCAATTCCTTGATTGTTTCCGCCAATTCTACTCGCTTTTCCGATACCAATAAATGTAATGTCGCCGCCGCAGTCATGCCAAAAATAGAGGCCGCCAGAAGCGTACTGTCCGTGGGCTTTAATTCACCGCGCAAAATTCCTTCTTCAATAATAGTCCGCAAGAATTGCAGGTAAAGTTCGAGGCAGCCTCTAAATTGCTGCTGACGATTTAACTTACCCCAAACGTCACTCAAGAGCAATTTGGCAAACTCCGGGTACTGAAAGGATAACTCAGTCTGAACCTGGATTGCTTTCGCAATTTTATCGGCTGCGTGGTCAACTCCGGCCATAGCATTCCGGGCATCGGCAAAAAACCTATCTATAGCCCGACGGATCAGGCTTAAAAACAATTCGTCTTTGCTTTTATAGCGGTAAAATAACGTGCCTTTTGCTACTTCTGCCTTGAGGGCAATTTCATCCATGGTGGCCCTGTCAAAGCCCTTTGCGGAAAACACCTCCAAGGCTGCCAGGAAAATTGCTTCTTCCTTTTGGTCAGACACCGTGTACTCCCCCCTTTCGGAACAGCGAAATCGTGCATCACGATTATTAGTTTGACCAGTCAGTATAAAAATATCGCTCGTTGGTTTATTTGTCAAGCGGTGGCGTGTTAAACATTTTTGGTCGAAATAATTTATATAGTAGAGTAGACGGCATTAGCGCCAGCGCAAAAATATAACAGAGAGGAAGAAAATAGATGCCAGTTACTAACAAGGAAGACCAAGTGTTTATGCCAAATGATGTAACTAAATTTCTGCGCCCGTTATTGGCCTTAATTTGGGCAGCAGTATTCTGGTGGCAGCGAAATCGTTTTTATGACAATGACTATTTGGCAGTAGCGTTTATTTTAGCAATTTTATCGTTCGTTACCTCACTGTATGTGCTGATTAAGCGGGAACTGCATGCCAAACGGTTAGAGGTGGACCGGGAGGAAATTCGGCTGATCGCCCGCAAATCCGTCGTTACACTACCACTTACCGAGATTGCCGCCTTGGAAAAACGCAACTTAACTGCGATCAGAAGTAATTACGCCGGTTTTTTTGCTGTCTGCAAGAACGGCCAAGCTATGCTGCTATTTCGTGATGGTGAGTACAGCGAACAATTCACCCTGACCCGGACTATTGCCGAAGCAACCGGGTTATTCTGGATAGAACAAGGTCGCACTCGCGTGTAAGTCATACTTCACTACCGGTTACATATTGGCGAATCACCGTCAGGAATTGCGGTCCATAACTTTCTAGTTTTCGTTCTCCTACACCGGTAATGGTCAAAAACTCCCCTTGAGTCAGCGGCCTGCGTTCACTCAATTCTCGTAACGTACTATCGTGGAAAATTACATATGGCGGTACTTTCTCCTGTTCGGAAATTTCCTTACGCAATTGGCGTAATAAGGCAAACAAAGCATCATCTGCCGCTGCCGGTTGTCTCTGAGCCTCCACCCTTTGAAAAACTTTTTCTTCATTCTTCAAGACGGCAATCGCCTTGGGTTGGAGCTTTACAATTGGGTATTGCGTCTCAGTCATCCGCATATATCCGTCTGCGACCAACACCTTGATTAGTTCGGTAATTTGTTTAATGGTATACTCTTTTAGCAATCCGTAAGTAGTCAATGAATTAAACCGATATTGGGTGATTTTTTTATTACGCGAACCTTTCAGGACCTCCGCGACCAGGGTGATCCCAAACATCTCCCGCATGCGCCTGATGCAGGAAAATATTTTTTGCGCTACAACCGTAATATCGCGTACCTCACCATCAAAATTGCAGTTGCCGCAAGTGCCACAGGTTTCAGGCACATTTTTCTCACCGAAATACTCCAGGATAAACTTTCTTAGACACCTGGGAGTATGGCAATAATCAACCATCGCCTGCAGTTTTTTATACCCTTCTGCTTTGTGTTCCGGTGCCGCCTGGTTTTGCTCAATTAAAAACTTCTGGACCTGAATATCCTGCGGATTAAATAACAGGATACACTCGCTGGGTTCACCATCACGGCCTGCCCTCCCGGCCTCCTGGTAGTACGCCTCCATGTTTTTGGGCATGTTGTAATGGATCACAAACCGAATATTTGATTTGTCGATGCCCATGCCAAAAGCATTAGTCGCAATCATAATACGCGTGTTATCGTAAAGGAAGGAATCCTGAGAACCGGCTCTGGCCGAATCGCTCAACCCAGCGTGATATTTACCTACGGCAAATCCCTTTTGCTTTAAGAACGTGTACAGGTTATCTACTTCTTTACGTGTTGCCGTATACACTATGCCCGCTTGCTCTTTATTTTGCGCGATGTACTTAAGCAAAAAATCCCGTTTATCTGCGCCCCTAATGACAGAAAAAGATAGATTTTCCCGGTCAAAACCGGTAATGAACATATTTACAGCTTGTAGGGACAAATGTTTGATGATATCCTTACTCACCGTCTCGGTAGCTGTTGCCGTAAAAGCGGCTACCACTGGACGGCTCGGTAATTCCGCGATCAACTTGGCAATCGATAAATAACTGGGACGAAAGTCATGGCCCCACTGTGAGACGCAGTGGGCTTCATCAACAGCCAGCAGTGAGACCGGTAATGATCGTAACAGGGCTACAAACTGTTCACTCTCTAACCGTTCCGGTGCAATGTATAACAGTTTATAGCGATTCTGTCCGACGGCATCAAGTCTTTCCGCAACTTGTTTGGGCTGTAGTGAACTATTGATATATGTTGCCGGAATACCCAGGGCGGTTAAGGAGTCGACCTGGTCTTTCATCAACGAAATCAAGGGAGATATCACCAGGGTTGTGCCCGAACTCATTAACGCGGGGATTTGAAAGCAGATAGACTTTCCCCCACCGGTGGGCATGATGCCTAAAGTATCGCTGCCTGATAAAATACTGGCAATAATCTTCTCCTGGCCTGCGCGGAAAGCCGAATACCCATAATATTTCTTTAATAGCTGCCGAGCCTGCTCCAGCACTAAAATCACCACTTTTTTAAATTCACTGACTTATCAGATACCCCTGGACAGCGTAATTAATTTCTTAAGCGTGTAAACACTCTTAAGAACTACTTCGTCTTCTGGGGTCAGTCTCCTCCCAGTTCCATTATACAGAATTACTATTGACTCCTCGTCCCAATTTGCTATAATACAGTTAATCGTATACGCTTAAAGGGGAGTAGCTGCCACAACAAAGTCGTCAGTACGGGTTAACATCCCCGGCTTTGTTGGCAACGCAAGTTGTTAGCAAGACCTTTACCGGTTAAGGTAAAGGTCTTTTGTTTTTAAGGAAAGGAGTTAGAACATGAACGGATTAGGCAACCAAATTAAAACGGTATTCTTGATGAGTTTATTGACAGTTCTCGTAATTCTTGCCGGCGTTGCGGCTTAACCGTTCGACCAGGGAGTACAGGTAGGTATTTTCTTCGCGGCTAATCGGTGTTGAACCAGTCATCGCCAAGGCAATTTTATCACTAAACCAGTAACTGCCCCCGTTCATGAATAAGGCGAAAATGAAGGCCAGCATCATTCCCCTTTGCCCGCCCAAGGCCCCGCCGGCAAGAATTACGA
>DATAMA010000090.1:0-3749 GCA_036260765.1 Desulfobacteria bacterium
CTGATTTTGCAACGCGGTATGAAAAGTATCGCCTAAAAATAGATTGCCTGTAGGGCGGGAACCGCCCGAAGTTACGCCTGTGGAGATTGTGTAAGACCCGAAGCTAAGGCTAAGGGCAACGGTCACTGAAGCAGGAAGCCAACGCCCAAGTTTTCGCTAAGAAGCCCCCGCTTCTTAACGAAGCGTAAATGGGGGTAGTTCACCCCATCCAAACTTGTTCATTTAATTGTGCCACTGAACTGTTCCATGACCTTCATTACCTTGGGTACAACATAATGGCTTTCCCCTCGCTTCTGAACATCCTCAACCTGCATAGTCACCAGTAAGCTCGGTTTGGCGGTATCGACGGCGACAAACCAGCCGTTTTGCCTGGCGTTTGGATCATTCAGTCCGGTTTTTAATTCGGCAGTACCGGTCTTGCCTGCGATTACAACTTGTTTTGTCGGCTGATAAGCCTTGCCTTTTAAGCTTTCGACAACCGCAGTCAAGTCCTGGCGCAGTAGATTAGCAGTTTCCGGTGAAAAAACGCCGGTTTTCCACACTTGGGGCGTTGTGCCAGGTGATTCCAATACGGGTTTTAGGATGTCGCCGCTATTGACCAAGGCCGAATAGATCAAGGCCAAATGTAAGGGGTTAGTTAGCACTTTGCCTTGGCCGTAACCCGTATCCGCTAACTGAACCTCATCGGTAATTCCTGCTGCGTCGCTAATTTGCGACTTGCTCAGCGGGTAGGCAAAAGGGACTGTATCCCCGAGACCAAAGTTCTTGCTTTCAGCCAGGAATGTTTCCTTACCGATGTTTAAGGCTGCTTGGGCAAAGTAGATGTTGTCCGAATAGACCAAGGCGTCGGCTAAGTTGACCGGTTTACCGGGATCAGCGATACGGGTGACATAATAATTTCCCCAGGTTGAATTTTTCTGCCACTTAAGTCCGGCTACATTAACCTTAGCTGTTGGGTTAAGCTTGTTGCTTTTCAGCCCGATAGCCGCCGTCACCAACTTAAAGGTTGAGCCCGGGGCGTATGATTGGCTAAACCGGGCTAACAGGGGTTTCTGGGTTTGATCATTTAAGCTTTGCCATAGTTGCGGTGTCATGCCCAGTTCAAATTGGTTCGGGTCATACGACGGAGCGCTAACCATCGCCAACACTTCCCCGGTTTTCGGCTGCAGTGCTACGGCCGTACCTTTATCACTTTTTAATTGTTCGTACAGGCTTTGTTGAAGATCGATATCGATGGTTAACCGAATATTTTCCCCGTTTTGGACCTCCTTTTGGGCAACGACAGTTTTGCGCCTGCCTTGGGAATCTTCAATATAGACAATTCCCCCATCATTTCCTTTTAAGCGCTTTTCCCACACCTGTTCCAATCCGGCCTTGCCAATCCAGCTATTGGGGTGATAGCCTTGGTCTGGCATTTTTTTCAGTTCTTCAGCGCTAATCGGTGCCGTGTAGCCGATCAAGTGGGCGCCGGCTTCCTTGTATGGATACACCCGCGCGTCTGCCTCCCGTTCGACTACGCCGGGTAAAGCGGCTAGTTGAGCAGCTTTCGTTTTATCTTGAAGTGATAACTTGCTGATCGGTACAAAGTAATCTGGCTTTACCCAAGGCTCTGCGATCAGTTGATCAATCTGCTTTTCCGGTATATTTAAGGTCTTAGCCATTTGTGTCTTAGATGCGGGCTTCTTGGCCAAATCCTGAGGAACTACACCGACAGTAATTACTTTACCGTTTACAGCTAAACCGCGGCCTTTTCTGTCGGTAATTTGGCCGCGTACCGCCGGAAAGCGCTCCGCTCTGACCTTGTCCCCCGCAGCAAGCTGCGGCAGGATCATTTGAGGCGTCCAGGCTACGGCCCAGGTCTTCCCGGACTCCCCTTTTTCGTATATCAAAGTTACTTCCTCGGTAAATTGCACCCTACCAGCCAGCGTTTCCATACTTACGTTCACCGGGAAATGCACTTTACCTTGCTTATCCTTTGTTACTTTGGCAGGAAAAGACGGTTTAACCGTTAGTCCGCTAACGCCCATTCCGTCATAGATTCCTTGATAGCGCTGGACAAATTGCGCTTGACTGAGGTTGCTTTTCGCCTCTGAGGTTAATTTGGCGTACATTGCGGCGAAATTGCGGTTTTGCCAGTCGTTTGCATAGGCAGCAAATATCCGTTGCGCAGAATTATCCGAACAGCCGACTACAAGGAAACTCAAGATTAAACTAAGTCCGCACAACAGTATGATCTTTTTCATCTGCACATCCCCATCCCTCTTAATCACGTATCGAGTCGAGCAAAAATCCCCGCCTGAGATTTAAAACAAATCCAAGTCCAACTATGACACAGTTCTCCAGCAAAGCAAGAAATTCCTTTTTATCCCAGACCATTGTGACGGGTGCCTAGCTTCGGGTATACGCCGCTAAAGAAAGGGTATTTTAGGTGAAGGAGGGATCAATTTGATACTTAATTGGAGAAAAAATTTAGGCAATACGGATAGAGTCGTAAGAATTGTCATCGCTGTTATTTTAGTTGGTCTGGGAATAACGCAAACCATCCCCGGCTGGTGGGCTGTCGCTGCGAGCTTGCTCGGAATATCGCAGTTTATTGAGGCTGGCCTCGCTTACTGAATTGTATATGACTTAATGGGTTGGTCAACCCGAAAAGTACCAAATAATTAAAATATGATTCCATTTGGTGTCCCCTAAAAGTTTCAAATCAGGCATAATGACTACTACTGTAATAATATGAGCAACGTTCTTTAACTAGCTGTTTTCCGTTAATTTAATTCCTGCTTAATGTACACCATCAACCTTCAACAATAAGAAAAAAAACCGCCCTATTACGGGCGGTTAATACCAAGCCATATTTACTTTAATTTTCTACTGCAAACCCGCCCGCCGCAGCACTCGCTGCAGGCTAGTGGCGGAACTCGCCTTCAACCGGGTTAAGTCTATTGTCTTTAGTTCTCTGTCTTCCATCACTATCCGCCCATCCACCATCGTTAGGCGTACATCGCTGGAGCGGGCCTGGTACACCAGCTGCGAATAGACATCTACGTGCTCGCAAGGCCAAGTATGTAGGCCTTGCAGACTAACTACAGCCAAGTCCGCCTTTTTACCCGCCTCTAAACTACCAAGCTCGTGTTCTTGCCCAATGGCCCTGGCTCCTCCCAACGTAGCCAGTTCAAACACCTTCCAGGCCGGCATAACCGTTGGCCCATGCAGTGGTTTTTGGATTAAGGCAGCATGGCGCATCTCCACAAACCCGTCAAGATTGTTATTGCATGGGGCACCGTCAGCCCCCAAGGAAACCTCCGCTCCCAAAGATAATAGCTCCGGGATATTGGCAATACCGGAAGCCAGCTTCAGGTTGGAAGACGGGCAGTGCGCCACCCTTGTTCTGCTCTTGACCAGGATTTCCTTTTCCACTTCATCCAACCAGATACAGTGAGCCAGAATCAAATTGGGGCCGGTTAAACCCAACTTGTCAAAATAAATGATATTGCGTAGGCCGCGTGTGTTTTCCACCAGGGCGATCTCGCCCCGGTTTTCTGAGGCGTGGGTATGCACCAAGGCTTTCTTTTCTTGTGCCAGGCGAGAAACTTCCCGCAGCAGATCACCCGTACAGGAAACGGCAAACCGGGGTGTAAAAGCCACTTCCAGCCGTCCGTTTCCGGCACCATCGTATTTTTCATACAAGTCAACGCTTTCCTGCAGGGAGTCGGTCGTTGTCTCCTGCAGTGATTGGGGCACACCGCCGG
>DATAMA010000094.1:0-8206 GCA_036260765.1 Desulfobacteria bacterium
AGGTCAGGGAGTACCATCAAGCGGGGGCAGTCATGCCTTTTTGCTGTTGGAAGCAAGTCCCGAAATAACGATTGGGGGTGAATAAGCTATGGATCTGGTTGCCAATTTGGAAAAAGTACTTTACCAATATCAAACTGCTCCTCCAGTACAGGATTTGCGGATTCAAGGCTGGCGTTTTGCGGTATCGGAGACATCCCAGGTTAAAGCCGGAATACGGAACAACCGCTTGGGAGACGTTTATGCCGCCCCTTCGCTCACCGGTAATTACGCTGGGGATTTATTAATCGTCTGGCCCGGAGACTATTGCAGCCAGGTGGTAGTAAACAATAAAATTATTAGCAACCTAGAACAGATGCTGCCGATTTGGAAACAAGGTGCTTTTTATGACCCGGAAGGCTCGGCCCTTCTCGATCCGGCACCCTTGCCTCTGGTCGCGGTAGAACATTTGCCGGTGCGACAGGCGGTAACTGAAGACCCGAAACCTTGTTTTGAAATACTGGCGCGTTATCGGGACGAATTGCCTACGTGGCAGGTCAATACTATTCAAGCCGGTGTACAGGCCGGTTGGGGGTTGCGTCATATTCGTACTTCCAGGGGCCTTTCGGTTACCTATGCACAGACCAATTTTTCCACTTTTGTCTCTGCGGATGGCCTGTTTGGCAAAGGTTTTGCAAAGCGTCGTTTACCGACGGAAGCAGAAATGGGACGCTTAATCAAGGAAACAGGGGAAACTACCTGTCTGCTGAAACGGGAAGGTAGTTTACAACCTGGGAGACAGCCGGTAATTTTTGCTCCCCAATTGGCTGCGGAGTTTATTGCCAAATTTTTGCTGCCTAATTTCTCTGGCAATAGCGTTATCAACAAGCAAAGCGCCTATACGTTAACTGACTTTGCAACCCAGCGTCAGGTCTTTGATCCGCGGATTTCCCTGGAAATCAATCCGCTGCGGCTATTTGAATTAAGTTCCTACCTATGTACACGTGAAGGGCTTCCAGCTCGAGCGGAGGCCTTGGTGAGCAAGGGAAAAATGCTAACCCCTTACCTCACATTGAAGGATAGTATTAAGGCCGGCCTAAAACCAACCCCTTTGCCGCAGGCCGGCGGACTATTTCTGAATGTCCAGGGTGATTTTAACCGGTTGATTACTACTACCGAGTCCGGCATTTTAGTGTACAGTGTGCTTGGTATGCACACCCAGGAATCGGTTACCGGTAATTATTCGCTCGCAGCACCATATTGCCTGATAATTAAGGATGGGAACATAACCGGCAGGGCCAAGGCGGTTATCAGCGGTAACTTTCTTGAGCACTTGATGGACCCGGCAACTGAGTACGGAAATGTGCCAGAAGAAAATACGCCTGGCCTGAAAATCACGACAATGGTCGGTGCGGCCTAAGGAGGAGAATAATGTTCGTTGACCTACATACGCATCCAGTGGCTCATGGGGAGTCAAAATTCAGCCGTGAGAATCTGGAAAGGTATATTATCGCAGCGATAAATCATAATTGTAGAGAGCTCGGCTTTAGCGACCATGATGTCTATTTGCCGGAACTGGACTTTGGCTTGGTTCAAGAGCTGCAGCGGAAATATCCCCAACTTAAGCTGCTGACCGGGCTGGAAGTTGACTATCGCCCTGAATCAGTGGCGGAGATCCGCAAACGGTTTGAACCGCTTGATTTTGATTACCTAATTGGTTCTGTGCATGAAGTAAGTGGCTGGATTTTTGACGACCCTGATCACTTAGAGGGTTATCAAGAGTGGCAGGGTGACGACCTCTATGCGGCGTATTTTGCCACAGTGGCCGAAGCAGAGACAAAAGTGGAAAAATTGGTCTGTGCATAGGTAACCGAAAAGCCCCTGGAGGTACGAATATGACGCAACCCCCAACCGGCCTGTACACCGGCCTGAATAGTATTGACCTGCCAGGTAGGCAATTCGTCCCGATAACGCGCCAGTATTTCAAAACAAGGTTTCGGGTCTTCAGTTACCGCCTGTCGCACCGGCAAATGTTCTACCGCGACCAGGGGCAAGGGTGCCGGATCGAGAAGGGCCGAGCCTTCCGGGTCATAAAAAGCACCTTGTTTCCAAATCGGCAGCATCTGTTCCAGGTTGCTAATAATTTTATTGTTCACTACCACCTGGCTACAATAGTCTCCGGGCCAGATGATTAATAAATCTCCTGCGTAATTACCGGTGAGCGAAGGGGCGGCATAAACGCCTCCCAAGCGGTTGTTCCGTATTCCGGCTTTAACCTGGGATGTCTCCGATACCGCAAAACGCCAGCCCTGAATCCGCAAATCCTGTACCGGAGGAGCAGTTTGATATTGGTAAAGTATTTTTTCCAAATTGGCAACCAGATCCACAGCTTATTCACCCCCAATCGTTATTTCACGACTTGCTTCCAACAGCAAAAAGGCATGACTGCCCCCGCTTGATGGTACTCCCTGACCAAATTTACCGCAGGTACCGATCGCATCTGTTACCAGCGGACCAATTCCGGCCCGAATTGAGTTAAGCGCAGAAAGAGTACTGCCGGCAAAGATGCCTGGCTGATACAGCACCGGCTCCTCACCCAGTTTATAAATTGCCGCACAATTAAAGACAAAATCCCCGTACTGCGTATTGACCTGGCCGCCTTTGTAACCGGAGAGATAGTAAACATCTTCCCCGGCTGAGATTAAACCATTGTCCAACAACAGCCGATATAGTTCTACCGGCGTAAATTCATACCAAGGCTTGGTTAAAGGAAGTGGTTTTTCCACTTCAATCCGGATATTGCTCATTCGCGGCAAGGGAATGTGGGCATAACTTTGTGCCCGACACGCACCGGACTGAACCACTCCCGCTTGGGCAGCGGAAAAGAGATCCCCCAGGCCAGCTGCTAATTTACCCTTATCAACTATCTTGACACTATCACGGGTGATTCCGTTAGCGCTTATCGGTTGATAGGCCCAATCGCCGATGAGCGGCCCGTCGGTAATCGACACTGCCGGAGAGGCAACTTCTGTCCCGATCGCCAGTTTCCCATCTCTGCCCAGAATAGACGTCTGAATTTCGTCTGATTCTACAGCATGGCCAAAAGCCTCATGCGCCAACCCTTTGGCCAAGGCATAGTCGATCAATAATTTATAGTGCCCACCTTTAACCGGGGGTGCACTGAGTAAATCCACCGCCAACCGCGCGGTTCTCTTACCCCTGCGCCTAGCCTCCTCCCGTTTGAGGAGATCAAGGATAATACCTTCATCCTTGCCGCCGACAGCGCTGCGCAGCGTAACGCTCCTTCCTCCCCCGCGCGCCGTAAAACTATGCACCAGCGTAGCTCGAGGAATTGTAAACGACGCGGTGGTCCCATCAGATCGAATGATCTGCCACTGTTCGCTAATCTGGCGGTAAAAGGTTTGGACGGAAAGCCCAGGTACGCACTGCAATGCGTAATGATTTTCCTCCTTAACCGCCTGTTCCAGGTCCGGTAAACTTAGGGCTTGGCCGGAAGCCGTTTGCGGAATTGGGAGTTGCATAACCAGCGGGTCAACGGAAGACAGCGCTGTATTCTTTTCGCCGCCAAAATACTTATTTAACTCTGCCAGTTGAACAGCTTTTCCTACCGCTTCCCGCACATTTTTTACGGTTGGATTATCGGTTGCTGCAAAACCCGAATAACCTTCATGCGTAAAGACCTGAACACCGATACCTTGCGACTGGTCGTTCATTATCTTCTCCGTCTTGCCATTGTTTATTAGGACAAAAACATCATTAATATCCTGAAAGCGAGCGATAAGCGTAACATCTTTTCTTTCCGCTTCTGCTAACGCCGCTTGAAAAATGGCCTGTGTCAATGTTTGATAGCTGCCTCCTTTATTGTTTTAAATCTTCATCTTAGATTTTGTATCTAGATCTAATTTTTAGCTATTTAGAGGAAAAACATTTACATTATTAGTATATATCTACTAATTCCGGGAAAAATCTTATTAGTCTCACGTTTTCCAATTTTATCCCCACTCCTCTCTTTTTACTCTTGCGACTCCAACGTCGCAAGTTTTTTTTGCTCCGCGCTCCCTTCGGTGGGCAGCAAAATGGCGGTAATAGCAAAGTTTAAACCCCCATAAGGGGGTTAACAGGATAAATCTTATATTTGACTGTCAATAATCCTTTGTCTATTTAAACAAGGCTTTTGAGCATCAGCTTTCGTTCTTCCCGGAATCCACATTTTTCATAGAGCGCAACTGCCCGCTTATTAGCGGTGGTTACGGCCAGTCCGAGATATTTAACACCATTAATTCTACAGTATTCCTCCGCTTTTGCGAGTAATTTTCGGCCAACCCCTTGCGACCAGTAATCGCTTTTAACCGCAATGTCCATAACCCAAGCTTGCGCCAATCCTGTTAGTTCGTCAATAGCCCGGTCGTTGAGAATTAAGTACCCAAGCCTTTCTTTCTCCTCCGCAATAAAGATTTTACTCTGACTGCGTTGAACCCACGCCCAGAAACCCGACATCGTTTCACGCCGCACGTTTACTACATGTTCCTTACCCACTGAACGGTGGGGAGACATGCTGAAGGCGATTGACTCCAGGGCCAGTTCCTGAATAAATGACCAGTCACGGACGGTACCTACCCGGACTATCATACCCGTTCAGCTCCTCAGTAAAATGCTGGTATCTGTTATTTGCACAATCTGTTTCTCCCATTTTATGCCCGCTGTGGATATGAAGTTCCCTAATATTTCTGCGCCTGCCGGGAATATTCCTGTCTTGCGGGTAATAGCCCTCATCCATATAAAAAGGCCTCCCGCGTAATGGGGAGGCCTCTTGTCCTGAACGTATTAATATTCCGGCGGTAAGTTTTGCAGCTGAGCCAGGGTAAACACCGGCCCGTCAAGGCATACAAAGCAGCTGCCGATATTGCAACGGCCGCATTTGCCAACACCGCACTTCATACGCATTTCCAGCGTTGTGATAATATTTTCGTTTTTGAAGCCCAACTTCGCCAGACTCTGCAGACAAAACTTAATCATGATTGGCGGCCCGCACAGCACGCAGACCTTGTCGCCTTTCGGTGAAGGAGCAAGCTGTTCGATGAATGCCGGTACAAATCCAACGTTACCCTTCCAACTCTCATCGCCACGGTCAACCGTTAGGTTCAGCTCCAAGTCAGGCACCTTAGTCCAGTTCTCAAACAGGTCCTCTTTAAACACCAGGTCTGCCGGCGAGCGTGAACCGTAAATTACCTGCAGCTTGCCAAAATCCTGTCTGTGCGCAATGGAGTAGGTAATCAAGGAGCGCACCGGTGCGAGACCGATCCCACCACCGATAAACAGGATATCCTTGCCTTTGCAAAAGTCAAGCGGGAAGCCGTTACCATACGGTCCACGCACGGTAATGTTCTGGCCGACTTCCGCTTCATGCAGGGCATCTGTCAGCACACCGCAACGTTTAATCGAAAATTCCAGGTGGTTCTCACCTTGCGTGGTGATCGAAAACATTCCCTCGCCGGCGTTCAGGATGGATACCATTCCTAACTGCCCGGGCATCGGGGTAAACGGTTTTTTCCCATCAAGCGTCGATACGTGGAACGTTTTCACATCAGGAGTCTCAGTGACAATTTTTGTAATCTTGCATACGACAGGAACGAGAGGAGAAACCGGATTTTGGGCTAGCGCAATTTCACTCATGCCAAATCAGCCTCCCTTACCTGCTTAATGATCTTAGTAATATCCATATTAACCGGGCACTTGCTTAGGCAACGGCCGCAACCGGTACACAGCAGATCACCGTAACGTTCCTTGAAATACTGCAGTTTGTGCAGCATCCGGTTGCGCACCCGTTCCTTCTTGCTCGGCCGCGGATTACCGGCGGACATCCGGGTATATTCGGAAAACATACAGGAATCCCAGCACCGGAAGCGGAAGCCCTGATCACCGGCAACCCTGGCGGAGATATCAAAACAGTGACAGGTCGGGCAGAGGTAAGTACAGGCACCGCAGCCCAGGCATTTCTTCGCAACCTCTTCCCAGAGTGGGTGGTCAAACATCTTTTCCAGCTTCTCAGTAATGCCATCAACATTAACTTCAAGCGGGAAATCGGCAAGCGCCGGAACTTGTGCAGTCGTCTCGGTAAAGAAACTGGCATACTTGTCCAGGAAGAGCTTTTCGCCTTTCTCTGTCTTGGCGACAACCCCGTAGTCAGTCCCCAAATCATAGAGATGAACGTCCACTCCTTCCGCCTCCTGCGGATTAACCCCCATCGACTTACAGAAGCAAGTCGGTTGCGCCGGCCCATTACAGCCAATTGAAACGATTAACGTAGCGTCTTTCTTGGCCTTGTAGAACTCATCTACATAACCTTTGGTCAAGAATACATGGTCCAGGCAGTGAATGCTTTTCGCATCACAGGGTCTAATTCCAAACAGCACCTGGAGTCTCGGCGCCTCCAGCGCCGTTTCCACGCTGGCGTTCATCCCGTTCGTCTTAAATTTGTACATCTTTTCAGTTTGCGGGAAAAATACGTCTTTCGGGGGCAACAGGGTACGCCCGTCAAAAGACAGCTGAGCGCCCTGGGTGTAGGGAGCAAATTTGCTAGTCCCATCACCACTCACCGGTACCAGTAGATTAGATTCTTTGGCAATAGCATCAAGCAGCGTGTTTAATTTTGCTTTGGCAATAGCTTTCAACTCTCTACACCTCCCTACATGAATTTTTCTGGATCGTCAAGTTTATACGTTCCGAGTGGCGGCCGGTCATCCAAATTCATTCCGGCGTCATATGGGCCAAATAATTCGTTCAGGTCTTTAATGACCTTACGGTTGATCTCCATAATTGGCAGACCCATTGGGCAGACCCGCTCACACTCACCGCATTCAATGCAGCGTCCGGCGACATGCATGGCTCTTGTCATGCTAAACATCTGAGTTTCCGGCAGGTTATTCTGTTTACCAAGCCAGTTCAGGCCATTAGCGTCAAAGCAGCATTCCCGGCAGTTACACGCCGGGCAAACATTACGGCAGGCATAACAGCGGATACATTTTTCGAACATCTTGCCCCAATAGGCATATTTTTCGTCGGCACTTTTTCCTTCAAGTGCTTCGACAGCGGCAAAACGATCGGCCACTTTTTTATCGGGGACTGGGTCACCGACCATGACGTCAAAGAGCACCGGGTTTGGCGTGGCGCACATTTTGCACTTTGTTAACAACGGCAGCCCGGCGATATCCTGGGGTTGCGCTGTTTTCGGGGCTTCTTTCATTCCCGGGCACGGGATACCGATTAGGTAAACCTTGTCCCGGCTGACTTGATTATCCTGCAGGAGACGGTTAACCGCCCGTGCATCACAGCCTTTAACAAATACAGCTGTCTTTGTTTCTGCCAGTTTAAAATCCAATAAATACTTCGCCAGGTTATTAGCGCAAAATTCGTCAAACACCAGCTTGTCTACCTGTTCAGGCTTGCTTATGAACAAGGGGGTGGAGTTATACCAGAAGGTACCCTTCTCCCAACCGATAACGGTGCCGACTTCTCCTTTTTCCAGCAAATCCTTGGCGATAGCCCGCATCTGTTCAGTTATCACTCCGCATCCCTCATCTTCCTGTTCGGCCCTAGAGCCTTAATATCTTCGGACATCTGGGTAACAACCTGCTGGAACTTCGGTCCTTCTGAACCGGAAATCCAACGAGCCTGGAACCGGCGAGGATCCATACCCATGTACTCAAGCAGGCGCTGCATCAAAAGGAACCGGCGGCGGGTAAAATAGTTGCCGGTCGAATAGTGGCAATCTCCCGGATGGCAGCCGGCAACAAGTACTCCGTCAGCGCCGCGCTGAAAAGCGCGGATGATAAACTGCGGATTGGTACGACCGGAACAAGGAACCCGGATCAAGCGAACCGTCGGGGGATAGTGCAGCCGGGAAAGACCGGCGAGGTCGGCTCCGGCATAAGTACACCAGTTACAGGCAAAACCAACAATGCGGGGGATCCACTCTTTTGGCGTCACATCAGGGATAGCAGTGGCTGCAGGCGCCGTAACCTCCGGTTGTTTTGGTAAAGCTTCGGTGTTTATAGACATACAGCTTCCACCTCCGCAAGAATTTGTTCATTAGTAAAGCCCAGCAGGTTGAGGCAACCCGCCCGGCAGGCGACAGTACAGGCACCGCATCCATGACAAAGGGACTTGTTCACAGAAGCTACCTGGCGCTCAATTGTTTTACCGGCGACAC
>DATAMA010000097.1:0-12898 GCA_036260765.1 Desulfobacteria bacterium
TGCAAGTCCAAGAAATCCTTTAGCGTAACATCGGTCTGCTTTTGACGGTCTGTCACTACCAACGGTCTAACTTTAGGCTTTTTGGCGAAGGTCACTAGTGTTCTACCCATTGATTTCACTCGCTTTCTGCTTTTTTAGGTAGAAGCAGACCACACTAACGGTTTATAATTGTCTGACAAATACAAAAAAGACTTGATACGATTGTTTTAAAACCGCTCAAGTCTTGAAATGACTGGTCTGTAGTTGATTTTGGCAGGGGATGCAGGAGTCGAACCCACACTAACGGTTTTGGAGACCGCTGTTCTACCATTAAACTAATCCCCTATATTCGTTTGAGTGACAGAAAATATTATATTAAAATTCAGCCATACTGTCAATGGAAACATTTTTATTTCCGCTTGTCTTAATTTTGAGCGGAAATTCTTGTTTATTATATTAATTTTCGCGGCAGGATTCCAGTTTAAAAGGCAAGAAAGTTATTCCAATAAATGTATAATTTTTTTGCCGAGTCAATAAAGCGGGTGATTAGCCATGACGGACGGTAAAAATTTCACCTTGCTCACACGGGTTACGGCCTGTCTTTGGGGCGGTGCGGTCGGCGATGCGATGGGAAAAGCCACAGAAGGGTATACGCCGGATGCTGCCCTGAAAGCCTATGGCCGCCCGGTGGAACGTTTCGTTAAGCCAATCCAGACGCTCAGTGAATTTACCTGGGAAAAAGCTGAGGTTACCGAGGATACCAGGCAAACCGTAGCCCTCGCGAAAGCGGTATTGGCCAAGGGCAAGGTGGATCAACTGGCAATTGCCGGGCGGCTGTTGGAGTGCGGGCCGAAAGGGATTGGTGTTTCTTCGCGCTTGTTTCACTTCATTCTTACAGGGGACTTGGGCCATGTGTCCTTGAAAGGTTCCGGGACAGGCGCAGCGACCCGGATAGCGCCGGTGGGCATCGTGAATACTACTGAAAACATGACGAAGCTGGTTAGCGATGTGGTCAAAGCTACGGCGATGACGCATGGCGGGAAGACAGCGGTAGCCGGGGCTGCGGCGATGGCTGCGGCTGTTGCTGCCGCAATTGAGGGTAAACCTGCCGGGCAGATTCTGCTAGTGGCCCTGCAGGCCGCAAAGTATGCTGAACAATATGGTTATCCGGACGGACTGGAATCGGTAGCCCGTAAACTCGAAAAAGGAATTAAATTTGCCTATTATTTGCGCGGTGAAGCGCTGTTTACACAAATAAAAGAGGACCTCGGTTGGGGCTTTGCCGCTAATGAAGCGGTCCCGGCTGCGCTTTTGGTTGCCTGTAGTCTGCTTAATGCCAAACAGGCGATTATCACTGCCGTAAACCAGGGAGGCGATGCGGACGCCGTTGCCGGGATGGCCGGGGCCTTGGCGGCCGCCATCAATCCGCCTTCTTTACCCCGTAATTGGGTCGAAGAGGTTTGCACGGTAAACAACCTGGAGTTGGCTGAGATTGCCAGGGGGCTTGTCCGCTTAAGGCCAAACGCGGCTATCGAGCAGGCAGATGCGCGGTGAAGTCGGGGGGAAGAGCTTGAAAAACAGACTGCCGTTAGCGCTTCTATACATGCTTGTGGTGATCATTTTAGGTAGTATTGGTTTCGTGTTTTTGGAGAAGTTGACTTTTTTCCAAGCAGTATACCTGACCATGACTACCATCACTACAGTCGGCTATGGTGATTTAACGCCGCATACCGCGGCGGGCCGGCTGTTAAGTATGCTGATTATGGTGGTTGGCGCCGGTGTAGCCCTGTATTTTGCCGGCACAGTGGTGGCGATTGTCGTTGAGGGTGATTTGCGGGAGACGTTCGGGAGAAGGAAAATGTACAAAGAGATCAAAAACTTGCGCAACCATATTATTATTTGCGGGGCCGGCCGGGTTGGCGAGCAGATTATCGAACGGCTGAAGAAAGAAAAGGTTGAATTTGTCGTGATTGAGAAAGACCCGGAGGTTGTGGAAAGCCTGCGGGAAGCCGGCGTTTTGGCGGTAAGCGGCGATGCTACGGAGGATGCCATTCTCGTCAATGTCGGGATAGAACATGCCCGCGGCTTGATTACCGCGCTGCCTGAAGACGCGCAAAACGTGTTTGTAACCCTGACCAGCAAAGGGTTAAATCCAAAGATTCGCGTTGTCGCCCGGATGGATAAAACAGAATCGGAATTAAAACTGAAACGGGCCGGGGCGGACAAAGTGATTTCCCCGGCGATTTTAGGGGGCCGCCGCATGGCTATTTCGATCCTGAAGCCGGTTACCTGCGAATACGTCGATACCCTGATTCATGGCACAGAACTGGAGATGGAGTTTGAGGAAGTTACGATTGCCCCCGACTCCAGCCTGGCCGGAATGACCTTACGCGATGCGAAAATCAAAGAAGAAATCGGGGCGATTGTCCTGGCGATTGTCCGGCAGGATAAGGTGATTAATAATCCTAAAGCGGCAGAAACGATCATCGCCGGGGATTTACTGATTGCCCTCGGGGCCCGGGAACAATTATTGAGTTTGGAGCGTTTGGCTGCAGGCTAGCTAAAATTTTTGCTTGCTTTTTATAAAAAATTGCAATAATACCGAACCAAAAGACAGAAAACTTTCCAGTCCTAAAAAAGAATAAGCGCGGGGAAAATAACATCAAGTACAGTTTTATTTTTGCAGTTTAAGGGGTGATGCAATGACCGAAGACAAAGATCATTTTTTAAAGGAACGCGTCAAATCAGCGATTAATAAGGATATGAATGACAGTGCCATCGGGATAAACGTCGAATGCCGGGAGGGAACAGTGCGCCTGTGGGGCATGGTTGACGTCTTGGCCGAAAAAATTGCCGCGGAAAAATTGGCCCGTGACGTCTATGGTGTTCAGGCCGTCGATAACGGCTTAACTGTAGCAATGGATAATTTCTTACCGGATAAGGATATTAACGCGCTTGTCTTAGAACGGTTTTCCCGGGCGCAGATGGCAGACATTCGCAAGCTGGGTGCCGAGACCAAGGATGGAGTGGTATTTTTACAGGGTCACGCGCCGACAGTCGGGGTGGTACGGGAAGCGGAACGTCTGGCAACGCAGGTGCGCGGTGTTAAACAGGTTGTCAGCCAGATTAAGGTCGGGGAAGATTTAAACCTGGACGATGCCACGATCACCAATGCGGTCGAGCGGGCCTTTGTCAATTCCGATATCGTCAATGCCCGCCAGGTGAATACTTCAACCCGTAACGGTGTTGTTAAACTGCATGGGATGGTTGACTCGGTTGAGGATATTGAAAATGCGGTGGAAATCGCTTACCGCGTGCCTGGGGTAAAAGCGGTACACTCGGAGTTAAAGGCCCGTCATGGCGTGACGGACACCGATCGGGATCTGACTAATAAACTGCGGGCGATGCTCAGTGAAGAAGAGAATTTAAGCCGGGGGACGATTACAGCCTATGTCGTCAATGGCATTGCCTTTTTGAGCGGTGAAGTATTTGAAATCGACGATAAACTACGGGCGGAAGAAGTGACCCGTCAGTTAGACGGGCTTACCGGGATTAGCAATACGATTCAGGTCTCCGCGCATAACCTGAGCTGAATTTTGTCTGAATTCGTTTTGATGATAAATGGCAGCTTTTTTAACCGCCGATTTGGTTTGAGTGCTAAGCTTTTTGGGCAACCTAGATACGAAATAATTCTGGCCTTTCTGGAGGTGTTAACTTGACTAAAGCAGAGGTAAATACTAACTGTATCGGTTGCGGCCTGTGCGCCGAGTTATGTCCGGCCGTATTCGAATTACAAGATGATGGTTATGCTCATGTTAAAGTTGGCGAGGTAAAAGAGGAGAACCAAGAAGGGGCGAAAGAAGCGGAGAGCCAATGCCCGGTCGATGCGATCAGCGTATATAATGCGTAATCAGCTAGTGACTATTTCAAAATTACTTTAACCAAGTTAACCCCAGCGGTGAACGGCCGACTGGGGTTTTATCGTTTAACCAGGCCACAGCCAGGGTAATTATCGGCAGCAGCCAAAGCAGCAGGGCATAGGGGGCATACTGCAATGTCGGAACGCCAATTGTCGCGCTGCTTAAGACCGCAAGCATGTTCCAGGGGATCAGTCCGGCCAGCATTAGACCGGAGTCGGTCAGGGTCCTGGCCAGGGTTTCTTGTTTTAAGCCCCGGCTTTGGTATAAGGGTGTGAGCATTTGGCCAGGCAGCAAAATAGGCAAAGCCTGATTACAAACGACCATCGCGGTGGCACCGCTAAACATTACCGTTGCCGTAACGACGCCGGCGGGCGTCTTGATCCGCTTTAACAGTTTAGCGGCAATTTGGCCAATCATCCCGGTCGCGCTGATGATGCCGTTAAACGCTCCGGCTGAAAGGATTAGGATTACCAGGCTTAACATCGGGACTAAGCCGCCCCCCTTAAAAACTGCGTTAAGCGTGGGATTGGCACTGTGGGCCTGGTAACCGTACAGCATCGCCGTGAGCCAGGCAAATAACGAGGTTTTTTGCAAAAATAGCGCAAGAAAGGACCCGGTTACTAGCCCTATCCCCAAGGTATAGGCAGTTGGCAGTTTCTTTAAGGCTAAGGCGATGACGATAATCGGGGCAAGGAGTACGAGTGGATTAATTACATAAAAGTGGTTTAAGGCGCTTGAGAGGGTTTGGCTGGAATCTGTCGTAAGAAGGGCGGGGTGGCTGCCGCCCAGGAAAACGTAGCCAATTGCGCTTAGGATTAAGCCGGCTAGACCCGTCGGCAGCATATGGCGCAGCATCGTATGAAAATCACTGCCGGTGGCGGAGGCGGCGAGATTGGCAGCGCTTGACATCGGCGAAGAACGGTCACCGAAAAAGGCGCCGGAAATTATCGCGCCGGCAACCAATGGCTTGGGAAAACCAAGGCTAAAGCCGATGCCCAATAAAGCGACACCCATCGTACTTAAGGTGCCCAGCGCGGTCCCTAAGATCATCGAGGTCACGGTCGTCAGCAAAAAAGCGGAGATTAAGAAATATTTGGCGGAGACCAGCTTGAGCCCGTAATAAACCAGGCCGGCCACCGTGCCGCTGTTTAACCAGGTCGGTACCAAAACCCCGATAATCAAGAGGATGATCACTACATTGCCGGTGCTTTTCGCCCCGGATACTACAGCGTGCATTAGTTCCGCCCGTTTGTAGCCATAACGCCAGGCAATCAAAAGAGCGGTAATGGTCCCTGCCAACAAGCCGATAAACAGGGGTAACTTGAGAACGAAGATTGAGAGGATTAAACTGGCAACCGCTACAAGCAGCGGCGTTAACGCTAAACTAAATGGAATTGACCGGTGCATCTTTTCCCTCCGTAGTGTGTTTGTTTCCGGTATAGCAAAATTGCCGCGAAATTACAAGAATAAGTCGAACCAACACCTACCAGTGCACTTTACTTGCAGGAAGGGGAACGAGTAGCGTATAATAAATATATCGAACTTATGTACGAAATACTAGAAGGGGTATTCGCAAAGAGGGACAGTCATGAAGTACGCGGCACATGTTTATCTGGCTAATTTTTATACCGCGGTGCAAATTGCGGCGAAACCTGAATTAAGCGGCGAGGCGTTAGTCATCCTGAGGCATAATCGGCTGATTGAGTGTAACTCTCTCGCCCAAACAAGCGGGGTAAAGCTGCACAGTTCCCGCCGCCAGGCGTACCAAACCTGCCCGAACGCTTTATTCCTTAACTATATTGAGGATGATTACCGGCAAGCAGCGGAAACTGTACTGACTAAGTGTCTGGTTTATACCCCGGTTATTGAACCGGTCAGTGAAAATGAGTTCTTTTTGGAACTGGCAGGACCCGAGCGGCCGGAGGAAGTGGTCGAGGAACTTGCCGATTATCTTGTCCCGGCGTTTGCTGCCAGGCTAAGCGTGGGAATCGCTGCGAATAAATTTCTTGCCCGGGCTGTGAATATGGCCCTGGCTGCGGGGCGGCTTAAACCGACGGATATTGCCGTACCGCCGGATTTGCTGGCGTTTTACCGGTTGGAACCGGTGGAAGCGGCGGCGCAGGAATTCCTTGCTCCCTTGCCCTTAGGGTACCTGTGGCCTTTGGCCGGAGCGATTCGCCAGCGTTTGGCCGGTCTGGGATTTACGACGATCGGCCAGATCAGGGAGCTTGCGTGGGAGTTGTTGTACCGGGAATTTGCCACGCAGGCTAGCTTAATCCGTAATTTGGCGTTGGGACGGGATTTTGCGCCCGTAGCGGCGCTGTATCCACCTAAACAGCTGAGCCGGGAAGTGAGTTTTCCCGGCGGCGTTGCCGAGCTGCAACCGGTTGAGCAGCGTATTTCCGCCCTGGCCGCAGAAATCGCCGCGGCATTGGCCCGGCGCGGCGAGGGTTGCCGGCGCCTGGTACTTCAGCTGGAATTGGAAGACGGCAGCCGGAGCGAAACGCGTTCTTTCAGCAAGCCGCAAAACAGCCTATCGACTATCGGCGAGGTGTTAAAGGCCTTGCTCAACCGGTGTCCGATTGATTCCGCAGTGCTGGGATTTAAGGTAACTGCCGCCGAGTTAAGACCGGTCGGCGGCTGTCAACTGACGCTGTTTGCCGATCAAAAGGCCCTTGCCGGGCAGGAACCTGCCAACCGGGAAAGACTGAATGGGCTTTTAACCACCTTGGGCAAACGCTTTGCGCCGCGGCAGTTTTATTTCGGCCGGGAACTGCAGACAAGCCGGCGGGAACAGATGCTGGAGTTTTGGGATCCTTTGCGCTTTAAAAACCGTTAAGTTTAAAATTCTCAAGGGGTGAGCAGGCATGAAAATCGTTGATAAACAGATCCAAACGCTGACTCGGCGGGCAAAAGTGCCAATCGCCTTTAATTATCATGGAAAACACCAGATTGTCGGAATCGAGGATTTCTGGCTGGAAAGCGGCGAGTGGTGGGAAGGCCGGCCGGAAAGGGCGGTTTACCGGGTGCGCACTACCAAAGGCGGCATGTTCGAATTGTATCGTAATAAAGGGCAGGCGCCCTGGTTTTTATATAAAGTGTACGACTAAATCAGCTTAGATCGAAGAGCAAAGGAGCTTTGCCTTGAATACAGCGCCATTTGTGCATTTACATGTGCATTCTCCCTTTTCCTTTCTTGACGGGGGCAGCACGTTAGAGAAACTGGTCGGGCAGGCTGTGGCCTACGGCATGCCGGCGCTGGCGCTTACTGACCATAACAACCTCTGCGGGGCGGTAAAGTTTCAGCAGCTGGCGGAGGAGAAGGGGATAAAGCCAATCATTGGGACGGAACTGACGCTGGCCGGGGATCATCATCTGACGCTGCTGGCCCAAAATCCGACCGGTTACGCCAACCTCTGCCGGTTGCTCACGAAGGCCCATCTGAATAATGAGCGGCGCAAGCCCCAGGCTGCGCTGGCTGATTTGGCCGCACACAGCGAGGGCCTAATAGCGTTATCCGGCTGCCGGAAAGGAGAAATTCCCGCGTTGCTTTTGCACAGGCGGTATCGGGAGGCTCTGGCGGCGGCAGAGCGCTATCTGGACATTTTCGGTAAGGAACGCTTTTTCTTGGAAATCCAGGCGGACCTCCTGCCAGGGTTTAGCGGGCTTTTAAAGGGGCTTGGCGAATTGGCAGAACACCTGGGAATTGAATTAACGGCTACGAATAATGTTCATTTTGCCGGAAAAGAGGATTTCCCTGTTCACGATTTATTAACCTGTGTGCGAACTTTGACCGGCGTTACTGAAGTGCATCCGGAAAGGCGCTTGAATGCGGAAAACTATCTTAAATCCCCGCAGAAAATGGCGCAAACCTTGCGGCGTTGTCCCCAGGCCCTTGCCAACACCCTGAAAATCGCCGCGGCTTGTTCGCCTGCCTTAAGCCTGAATCAGCCTCTGTTTCCCCTGTTCCCGCTGCCAAGAGGGCAAACGGCGCCTGAGCTATTGAGGCATCTGGCCTACCAGGGGGCAGAAAGCCGTTACGGTCTGCTGACGCAGGCAGTCCGGGAACGGCTTGAACATGAACTGGGGATTATCAACCAACTGGGGTTTGCGGATTATTTCTTGCTGGTGTGGGATGTAGCCCGGTATGCGAAAAACCAGGGGATTCGCTTCGCCGGACGCGGTTCCGCGGCTGACAGCGTGGTCGCCTATTGCCTCTATATCACGGAGGTCGATTCCCTTGCCCGGGGGCTCTTGTTCGAGCGGTTTATGAGCCTTGAACGGGCGCAAAAGCCTGATATTGATATTGACTTTGATTCCCGCTACCGGGACAAAGTCGCCAACTATATCTACCAAAAATATGGCGCAGACAAGGTGGCTACGGTCTGTACCTACAATACATTTCAAGCCCGCGCAGCGATTCGGGATATCGGCAAGGCCCTGGATTTCCCGGCGGAGGAAATCGACCGGATTGCCAAGAAAATGCCCTGGCTGCACGCTGACGATATTGAGGCTGCCTTAGCAAAATTCCCGGAATTAAGGGAGAGCGGATTGCCCTGGCCGAAGTATGCGCAGCTGTTTGCGATCTGCGCTAAAATCGCTGGTTTTCCGCGCTTTATCGGTACTCATTTGGGTGGGGTGGTCGTCTGCCGCGAGCCGTTGACGAACGTAACCCCCTTGCAGGAAGCCGCCAAGGGGGTCGTCGTCACCCAATTTGACAAGGATTATATCGAGGATTTGGGCCTGGTGAAGCTCGACTTGCTTTCGCTCAGGACGATGGCGGCAATCGACGGTTCGTTAGTTAATATCCGTTCCCAAGGGAAAAAGGTTGACTATGAGCAAATCCCGCTCGATGATAAACAGACTTATGCCAGAATCAACCAAGGGGAAACCATCGGCATATTCCAACTCGAAAGCCCGGCGCAACGGGCCCTGCAGAGCAGGTTAAACGCCTCAAAGCTTGAGGATATCGTTGCGAGCGTCGCCTTGATTCGGCCGGGCCCGATCAAAGGCAATATGGTTGAACCGTTTATTGCCAGGCGGCACGGCTTAGAGCCGGTGACCTATCTGCATCCGCAACTGGAACCGATCCTGGCCAAAACGTATGGGGTGGTCCTGTTTCAGGAGCAGGTTCTCGAAATCGCCCAGGCGATCGCCGGATTCAGCCCGGGAGAAGCCGACCGCTTGCGGCGGGTGATGAGCCATGCTCGCTCGCGTCAGGACATGGAGAAAATAGGCGAGGAATTTATCAAGAAGTCGATTCTAAACGGAGTCGAGCGAGAAGTAGCGGAGACGATTTTTTCCTATATGGCCGGTTATGCCAGCTACGGCTTCTGTGAGGCCCATGCAGCCGCGTTTGCCACCACGGCGTTTAAGACCGCTTATTTGGTGGAGCATTATCCGGCGGAGTTTTTTGCCGCTGTTTTAAGCCAGCAGCCCATGGGTTTTTACGCCCCGCACACCATCTGTGTCGAGCTCCGCAGACGTGGTGTCGCTATCCTTTCGCCGGATGTAAACGCCAGCGGTAAGGACTTTAGTGTTGAACAGGGCAGAGTGCGCGTTTCCCTGCGCCAGGTAAAAAACATGCGCGAAGAGGAGCTCGACAGGATCATTGCGGCACGGAGAATTAAGCCCTATGCATCCTTCCGTGACTTTTGCCGCCGCAGTGGTGTAAGCAAAGAGGTCTTAGAGAGCCTGGTGCTCTGCGGCGCCTGCGACAGCCTGCATCCCAACCGGCGCCAGTTGTTTTGGGCGATCCGGAGTGAACTGGCCGGCCGGCCCAACGGGGCTAGCGAATCTAGCGGCAAGGCGCAGCAGGGCAACAAAGCGCTTCGGACTGACAAAGCGCCCCTAAGCCTAAACGCCAGCGCGAATCTGAGCTTTGGTTTTGAATCAGAGGAGGTTTATCCGGATATTCCTGATTACACCCCGGAGGAAAAACTGTTAAATGAATACGCGATTCTCGGGATTACGGTGCGTGAACATTTAGTCTCGTTTTGGCGGCGACATTATGGTTTAACCGGGATTACCACCAGCAGGGAACTAAGCAGGCTGGCTGACGGTGAGAATGTCAGAGTAGGGGGGATTGTCATCCGCCCGCACCGACCGCCGACAAAAAGCGGCAAGACTGTGGTTTTTTTCTCCTTAGAAGACGAGTTTGGCCTGGTCGATGTGACGATGTTTGAATCTATCTACCAGCAGTACGGTGGTTTGCTGTTTGGCGGTAAGTGTCCGCCGCTGGCAGTAAGCGGGAGCGTACAACGGCGGGGAAACGGCTTAAGTGTAACGGCATGGAAAGTTGAAGAGTTGAGACGTTATTTTACTAACCGCTAAACTAACAAAAATTTGGCTCAGACCGGTTGTACTCACACCTCATTTACGCTTGTGTTCATAAATTATATTAAGAACAGAATTTAAGCGGGCAAGCGTAAAGGGAGGGAAACCGGATGAAAGTTAAGTGTGTAGTTTGTGGCCATTCACTGGAGCTAACCAAAGCACACCAAGACTATGGCCGGTTGGCAAGGCATGCAAGTTACCCGTTTATTTGTACAGCTTGTAGCGACAAAATCCAGCGTGAAGCGCAGAACAACCAGGAATTTCGCCATCTAAAAGGGAAGTATTCGTTGTAAGTGGTTTGACAACATTCCCTAATTAATCCATAATTACAACTAGAATTTGCCCCTTTTTTGGAGGAAAAAATGTCGAAAAGAACACGGTACAATACAAAGGCGCATCGCCAGGCAAACAGGCAGGCCTTTAGCCAGGCATGCGGCGTAATCCTGATCATTTTGGCGCTGTTAACGCTGGTCGGTTTTGTCGATGAAGGCGTTGCGCCCGGCAGGATCTTAGCTAATTTGTTTACAGCGAGTTTAGGTGGAGCCGCTTGGCTTGGACCACTCGTTAGCGGTTTTGTGGGGATATATTTATTGCTTAAGCGCGAGGGCAAAGCGAGACGTCGCCAAACAACGGCACGGTCCAGAGAATCTTATCGGTCCGCCTTAAACCAAGCCAAGCGGGAAACGCTGGTTAAAAAGAACGGGTTTAGGGATTATTTTCGTAATGATGAACTGCTCGCTGAAGATGAAGCCTTGCCGGAGCCAGTGCCTGATTTAGCGGTTGGCAACGATTTTAAAAGTTACTTCGGCACAAGTAACGGTGCGTCTGAAGTAAAGCTTGTTAACAAAGGCGTACGTTTTGATGACTTTTTTACTGACGATGAAGTGGCATGTGCAACTGACGCGGCCATTGACGATACCGCGGCTACAACCGGCGAAGGTGACCAGGCGGAAGACCATGGGTTAGAGCCAGATCGGAAACCGCTGGGCTTTCGGGCGTTTGTCCGCGATTTTTTGCAGCCGAGTGGATCGCGAAATCCGGTTAAGCCACAACCGGCGACCAATAGCACCTCGGTAAAACAGGCCGGTACATTAGCTGGACCAACCGGGCTGGCAACACCTAAGATGGCTGAAACGGGACTACATACAGCAGCTTCAAGTACCGCAGCATCGCTGGCAGCGGGGACGCATGTACCTGGAATGAGTGCGACATCACAAGCGGGGGAGCGGAAGGTTACTCCGGACCGAGACCCTGATTATGTTAGGGGCAGCAGAACCTCAGCTTTATCTGTACAGCCTTGCGAGCCCGAATCCACACCGGGTCAAGCACCGGTTTCTGCTGAAAGTCAAACTCAAGCGCGAACTCAGACTCAAGCAGAAATTAAAACTCAAGCACCGGTGCAACCTCAGGCTCAAGCTCAAGCACAAGTAGAAGCAGAAGTAGAAGCAGACGTTAACACACAAGCCCCAGCCCAAAATCAGGCTCCGGCTGCAGTGCAAAATCAAGCCTCAATACAAACACAAGATCAGGCACCCACACCCACACCAACACCAACTCCAACTTCTGCTCAAGTTTCCGCTCCCATCACCCTACCGGCGTCGACGATGTTGGATCCTTATGAGCAAACAGTAGTAGAGGACCCCAACCTGCAGAAAAATGCGGTGCTTTTGCAAGAGGTCTTAAATAGTTTTGGTGTTAAAGTAACTGTAGCGGATATCTGCCAGGGTCCGGTGATTACCCGTTACGAAGTACAACCGGCCCCAGGGGTTAAAATCAGCAAGATTTTGGGACTTACCGACGATATCGCCTTAGGGCTGGCCACGCAGGATATTCGGATTGAAGCGCCGATTCCCGGCAAAGCCGCCGTTGGCATCGAGGTACCGAATAAGCATGTGGCGCTCGTTAAGTTCCGGGAAGTTCTGGAATCGGACCAGTTTAAGGTCGATTTACCGCTAAGGGTTGCTTTGGGTAAAGATATTGCCGGGCAGTGTGTGGTGGCTAATCTGGCGAAAATGCCGCACTTGCTCGTTGCGGGCGCGACCGGTTCCGGTAAGAGCGTCTGTATGAATACGATTATCACCAGCATTTTATTTACTGCGCGTCCTGATCAGGTCAAACTGTTATTGATCGATCCCAAAATGGTTGAGTTGGCCAAATACAACGGTGTTCCGCACCTGATCGCCCCGGTTGTTACAGAGGCAAAACAGGCTGCGGCGGCGCTGCGCTGGATCGTTACTGAAATGGAAACGCGTTATGAGTTATTTGCTGCCTGTGGGGCACGGGATATCATTGGCTACAATAAGGCCAATCCGGATAAGCCTCCTTTGCCGTATGTGGTGGTGTTGATTGACGAACTGGCTGACTTAATGATGGTCTCGCCAGGCGACGTAGAAGAAGCAGTGTGCCGCCTCGCCCAGATGGCCCGGGCGGCCGGGATTCATCTGGTGATTGCGACACAGCGGCCGTCTGTCGATGTGATCACCGGGATTATTAAAGCGAATATTCCCTCACGTATTGCCTTTGCCGTGAGTTCACAGATTGATTCACGCACTATTTTGGATTCTGCCGGGGCGATCAGGTGCGGAACACCGTTGTATTTGGCCAACTCAACCATTTTGGGATCGATCAATAACAGTTTGACCTGATCAGGACGCGCAGTAAAT
>DATAMA010000098.1:0-2417 GCA_036260765.1 Desulfobacteria bacterium
ATTGATTATATCGATGAAAGCGAAGTCTTGACGCCGGCTGATAACCGGTATCATATCGACAAACATGCTTTCCGGGTTCCGTTTGTTTGCGGGGCACGTACCCTTGGGGAAGCCTTACGCCGCATTGGTGAGGGGGCAGCGATGATTAGAACAAAGGGGGAGCCTGGAACAGGCAACATCGTTGAGGCAGTTACGCACCTGCGGGTAGTATTGGGGGAGATTCGGCATTTACAAGCTCTACCGAATGAAGAATTAATGACAGCCGCTAAGGAACTGGGCGCACCATATGAATTGGTAGTTGAGGTTGCCCAGACAGGAAGGTTGCCGGTAGTCAACTTTGCCGCCGGTGGTGTGGCTACACCGGCTGATGCGGCACTGATGATGCAACTGGGCGCGGATGGGGTTTTTGTCGGCTCAGGTATTTTTAAGTCTACGGATCCGGCAGCAAGGGCGAAAGCAATCGTCGCTGCCACAACTCATTTTAACGATGCCAAAGTTTTAACAGAGGTTTCCCGTGATTTAGGAGAGGCTATGGCAGGGGTGGAAATTTCTACAATACCAGAGGAGGCACGCATGCAGGAACGGGGTTGGTAAGAGAAAAAAGGAAGGGATTACGATGGAAAGTGACATGCACAGTGAAGCCAGACGAAAAGACCGACTTAATACACGGTTAATTCACGGGGGAATAGACGGGGACGAACACACCGGGGCGGTAAGCGTACCGATCTATCAAACTTCAACTTATCGGCAGACGGAACTTGGAGAACACAAGGGTTATGAGTATTCACGCACGGGCAACCCGACAAGAGAGGCGTTAGAAAAACTAATCGCAGAGCTGGAAGGGGGAGAAGAGGGTTTTGCCTTTTCATCGGGCATGGCAGCGATAACAGCAGTACTGATGCTGTTTCGGAGCGGTGACAAGGTGATCATATCGAGCAATGTCTACGGTGGAACCTTCAGGGTGCTTGACCAGGTTTTCAGCAATTTCGGGCTTAAATATGAGATCGTTGACACCTCCGATCTAACACTGCTGGAAAGCAGAATAGCGCAGGATGTAAAGGCATTAATCATTGAGAGCCCGGCTAACCCGTTGTTGACGGTAACGGATATAGCAGGTGCAGCGAAAATTGCCCGGCGGTACGGCCTGTTAACGATTGTGGACAACACCTTCATGACCCCGTATCTGCAAAGGCCGCTTGCCCTTGGCGCTGATATTGTCGTGCACAGCGCAACTAAATATCTTGGTGGGCACAGTGACCTTGTCGCGGGCCTCGTGGTTACAACTGACCGCCAAATTGCCCAGAGACTTGCCTTTATCCAAAACGCTACCGGCGGTATTCTTGAGCCGTTTGACTCATGGCTTTTAATCCGCGGCATCAAGACTCTGGCGGTTCGCATGGACAGACATCTTGAAAATGCGGCGTATGTTGCTAATTTTCTTCGAGCTCATCCGGGCGTTAAACGGGTATATTATCCGGGCTTCGAGAATCCTGACGGGTACGCGGGAAATGTGAAGCAAGCGTCGGGGGCGGGAGCGATCATCTCGTTTGTGCTTGCAGACGATTACGACCTCAGGACATTTGTCAAAAACGTCAGGCTTGTCACCCTAGGCGAAAGCCTCGGTGGGGTTGAGTCGCTGTTATGTCACCCCGCGAGCATGACTCATGCCTCGATCCCCGAGACAATACGGCAAAAGGTCGGCATAGTTGACAACCTGCTACGGCTTTCAGTTGGCATTGAAGATAAACACGATATAGTAGAGGATCTAACTGCCGCCTTTAACAAAGCGAAGGTGAGGTAGTAAGCATGAAATACTTTAATGATGTACGGGAACTAATTGGTCATACCCCGATTGTCAGGCTGAATCAAATGGGATACAAACCTGAAGTTAAAGTGCTGGCAAAACTAGAACTGTTTAATCCCGGCGGCAGTGTAAAAGACCGGATGGGTCTTGCCCTTGTTCAAGATGCTGAGGACAGAGGCGTTTTAAAACCCGGCTACACCATTTTGGAGGCGACTGCCGGCAACGCCGGCATTGGTATCGCGCTGGCTGCATTGGGTAAGGGTTATCGGGTAGTATTCGCAGTACCGGAAAAGTTCTCGATTGAAAAACAGGTGATCATGCGGGCGTTGGGCGCAGAGATAATCCATACACCGCTGGACAAGGGAATGCAGGGTGCATTTGACAAGGTCGAAGAACTAAAGGCAACGATTCCACATTCCTTATCTTTAAGCCAGTTCACCAACCCAGCCAACCCAGCGATTCATTATCATACAACGGGTGCTGAACTATACGAAGACCTTGACGGCGAAATAGATTATTTGGTAGCGGGAGCCGGCAGCGGCGGGACGATCTCGGGAGTGGTCAAATACCTAAAAGAAAGGAAGTCTTCGGTCAAGTGTGTACTTGCTGACCC
>DATAMA010000100.1:0-2807 GCA_036260765.1 Desulfobacteria bacterium
CGGTCACGGAAAAGCATTAGTAAGCTAACACCGCCGCTACTAACCAGAGCATTGCCGGAAGCCCGGACGATAAATTTTCCGGCAGGAGTGCAGCACGACTAGACAGGTAAGGCGGCGTTCGGCACATGCATAAATCAAAGGTAGCCGCCGGGCTAGTAAAAGCAGTAGTAATCTAATACCCCTGCACCCAAGGTTCCCTCAGGCAAGAGTAAGCGAAACGTATAGAGGAAACTTTATCGTCCCCGACCCCAGCAAGGCCCGTAACATCGCTGAAAAACAACTACCGTACGAACTGCGAAGCCATAATGCGCTCCAAATGTGCCAACGTATAGCACTCAAACATCAAACCGACCCTGGCAAACTCCCCGACGCACTTTTGCTCTGCCCACTGTTTTTTAGGCAGCGTATTTAACCAGATCACATCTCTGATCTTAGCGCCAACGGTCTTAAGCAGGCTTGCCGCCCGTTGGGCCTCCAGCGTTTTGGTATCACTGACGATGATCATCACGGTATCCTTGGTTAATAGATTAGGCCTGATTGCCGCGAGTTCCTCCAACGCCCGGGCCAGGTTTGTACCCCCGCCCCATTCCTTACTCTGGTTCATCAGTTCCGCCATATTCTGTTCAAACCCGGTCTCACGCGAAAAATCATGGGTGACACGCTCAAGGCAATCCGCGAAGACAAAGCTGTCTATCCCCTTCAGCACACTGGAAAGGCCATAGATGAATTGCAACACGAAACTCGCGTAACGGGCCATCGAACCGGACACATCGCATAGCAGCAACAACCTGGGCCTGTTTCGCCGTTTTGCCGTGTATTTTAACTCCATCAAAGTGCCGCCATAACTTAAACTAGACCGAATCGTCCGGCGCAGGTCTACCTGGCTGACTCGTTTAGAACGATGGTAGCGTCGGGAAATTTTTGTTGCCAGCCGACGGGAGAGCCGGTGAATTAAGGCATTCACCCTGGGCAGGTCCTTATCGGCAATATTCTTCAGGTCTTCATATAAGTAATTAGCCCGATGATCGCGCAGCTCTTCCGCTACGCTTTTCACTAATTCATCCGTTTCCGTGTCACCGGTTGGCAGCGCCTCAAACAGGGGCAGTTCCTCACCTAATACCCTTTTCCAATAATCGAGCTGTCCCCGAACGATGTTTTCGACAATTGGCTTAAAGTGTACATCAAGCTGCTGTCCGCCCCTGTTACCGGCCGAGCTGCGCTGGAGAAAGGTTTGTATCCGTTGTTTTCCCTCTTCCGGCAAGCGGTTATAGAGCTGCTTTTGTTCAGGCGTCAACTCCAGGGACATCCCCTGAAAGTTCAGTTCCTGCTCAGCCTGAGCAATTTGTACGGCCTCTATCCGTGCCTGTTCCTGCTGTTCCAAATGACACTGTTCTCGTATCTCTGGCGGGGCGAAGTAAGCGCTAAAGGCCTCCTCAAACAATGGCAGTTGGTCCATGTTCTTTAGCAATGTTGCCCTTAAAATCGCCTTAACCTGGACTTTATCGGCAATATCGGCATAACCAAGCCCCTCGATCGCATCCAACGTCTCGGCAACACTTACCCGAATACCCAATACCCGCAGTAGATGGACAAACTTCACAATCCGGTAGTCAAGCGACATCGCCCCTACCTCCCGGCATTTTTATTGTCAGCCGCGATTGCTTTATCAACCAGGGAGTGACTTCCCATTCCGGCATGGAAGCTATCCAGGTCGTCCTTGGTTTTAAGCAGGGTATTCAAAGTCTTCTCCACGAGTTCAGGTGTCAACCGGTCAGCATCCAAAGTAACCAACGCGCGAACCCAATCCAGGGTCTCCGCGATCGAAGGCATCTTTCTTAATTCCAGGCCTGAACGTAGTAAAGACAGCGCATACGCGGCTTGTCTCCCCAATCTTTCGCCGGCCTCAGGGATTCTGGCCCTGATAATGCGATATTCCTTATCTACACTGGGCAGGTCAACATAAAGGAAGACGCAACGTCGTTTCAAACCATCCGACAGTTCCCGATCTCCATTTGAGGTCAAGACCACGATAGGGATCCGTCCGGCCTTGATCGTACCCAGTTCCGGAACAGACACCTGAAAATCGCTTAACACCTCAAATAGAAAGGCTTCAAATTCCTCGTCTGTTTTGTCGATCTCATCAATTAACAGCACCGTTGGGTGCTCGTTCTGAATCGCTTTCAGCAGTGGCCGTGCCAATAGGTATTGTGACGAGAACAAGTCTTTCTCCGCGGTCCCGCCCTGGTCTTTCATCAGCTGAATCCGCAGCAGCTGTTTCTGATAATTCCATTCATACAGGGCCTTGTGCTCATCCAGTCCTTCGTAGCACTGGAGGCGAATTAATTCCGCATCAAATACCCGGCTCAAGACCTTGGCTATTTCCGTTTTCCCCACCCCCGGCGCTCCCGTAACCAGCAGCGGCTTCCCGAGCTTCAAGGCCAAAAAAACGGTAATCAGAATCTGATCATCATCCGTTGTTACATAACCGGCACTGGCAAACCGCCTGGCCAGATTGTCCAAACTTATGTCCATCACCAACACCCCCGCTGTGTCTTTGTTTTCCTCAGTTTAACACTGACCCCAGCCATTGCACAGTGATCATTCTCACTTTTTACACAATTTTCTGATAAATCTTTTCATATTCCGGAATGATTTTATCTACCGTAAACAGGTCCACCGCCCTATCGCGAGCAGCCGCAGCCAGTTCTTCTCTCAGGCCGGTATTCTGCAAAATTTTCACCGCTTTTTCGGCCATACCCCGCACATCGCCTACCGGAGCGAGATATCCCCCTACGCCATCACCGACA
>DATAMA010000106.1:0-3895 GCA_036260765.1 Desulfobacteria bacterium
AATCTGCCGGCAATTCGTTTTACTAACGGTAAATACCGCTCGATTAGTCCTACATCCCAGGGACCGCGGGATGTGTTCGCATAAGAATTTGGTAGCAAGCGTATTCACCTCAATATCGCCGGAATACCCGATCCAGTGTTAACACATCATCACTTAATGCCGAGGCGCTGTTTGAGTTCAGCCCGTTGCTTGTCATCAGAAAGTCCGGCAGACAAATTTTTACCGATTTGCCCTGGTAAATCATTGACTGCCTTTGCAGTTTCCCCGGACCCGTCCGCTGTCGAACTACTTTGTTCCACGTTAAAGTCATCATCTACCAGGGCATTAAGCGTAGAACCGCGACTTTGCTCAAATTCATCCCACGTGGGCACGTCAATGCCAAACTTTTTAAACAAATATAAACTGCCATGAGTCAATAAATACATCGCCATGAAAGCCAGAAACATATGAATGATGATATCTTCGAGGCCGTAACCAATATTCAAATTGAGTAAACCAACCAGCAAGGCGCTAAAGCCTGCAAGATATAGTGGCCAATTATGAGCCTGTATGCGCTGATTATCTTTTGGCAACTAGATCACCTTTTCTCCTTGGTTGACAGTACGCACCCGCAAGGTCCCGCTGGCCACGTCAAAGTTTACTGTTCGCCCGAACCGGCCGCCAACATCCTTAGCTTTTAGCGGGATGTGATGACGTTTAAGCTCCTGTTCAACAACCTCGATATTCCGAACTCCAATGTTCAAAACGCTGGAAGCCCCGGAAAATGCAAACATCTGGGCTCCCCCGGCGATTTTGGCGAGCAAGTGTTCGCGCCTGGCCCCTTGCTTATACAATTCTTCAAGCATCAATTCAATCGCCGAATCAGCGTATTTTTTACGTTCGCCACGCAGTGTTCCTTGTGCTGTCGGCAGCATAATGTGGGCCAAACCGCCTATATTGCGGTGTAAATCATAGATACACACGGCAATGCACGAACCCAGCCCTACAACTGCTAAACTTGTTGGGCTGTAAGTTATCTTGTAATCTGCCATGCCTACGTTAATCGTCTCAGTCATAAAGCCAAAGCCTCTAACAACTTTTCAAGCGATCCAGCGCTTGGAAAAAATAAAAATTGGCCCTGTAAAGAAGAACTGCCCTCAATTACTGTGCTCAAAAGCAAGACATTATCATCTAAGACTCCATCTTCAACCAGAATTGCATCCAAAGCGGCACCGGCCATGTCTATCGCAATTGCGGGAGTAGATGGCGATATTGCAAAACCGGTTTTATCAGCTAAGGCCCAAACAAAAGAACTTACCAAGATATTTCCGACTTCCATGAGAGCCGATTGGGCAAGTTGATTCTCAAACAGGTTTAAATCGTCATCAGTGGCCACCAGGGTTTGGGCCATAAATTCGGCACTTGCCAGGGGGAAAAATAGTGCCATCTTCCCCGGTATTTCACCGTCAACTCGCAGGAAGACGACTACCTGCGGCTCTCCGGCTTCGCCAATTACCTCGGTCACAGCAGCGAACTCGATCATTTTGACCTCCGGCAACCGTAGGGTAATCTGTTTATGCAGTAGCTGGGAAAGCGCAGTTGCAGCCTTAGTAAAGCCCATATTCCCAACCAAAATGAGCCTTTCAAGTTGGCATTGTTCCATAATCATATATTTAAACCAGCCCCTTTCTCCGCATCTCTCGCTGGATATCAAACACACAACGGATTACCTCATCCCGCTCCCTTTCCGACAAGGAGACAAATTGCACCGAAACAATCCAATGATAGTTGTTTCTGGTCTTCTCTAGGCGGCAAATTCTGGCCAAAGAGTCAATATCGACTTGCGGCAAACGTAAACAGATATTTAACACTTGATCCTGTTCTAACTGTTCTTCAGTCAGAAAACGCACACCGCCGCCGCTAAGGTCTAAGGAATGAGTTTGCTTCCATTTTCTTGGCTTATCGGCTTTGTCTTTGGTTAAATTATGATAGAAAACAGGGAATACTGCCGGTACCCTGACGTACTCACGCCGCTGAATCTTTAAACAATTCTCCGGCATTCCAAGCTCATAAATGGGAACAAGCGCTTCAGAGCAGCGAAGAACCTTGGTTTCAAACATATAGGCACAAACATCATCCCAGAAAGACACTGCAACTTTAGTCCCAATCGCCAGTGACAAATGAACCCCTTCGATCAAGGGCGCTGTAATCTCAATCGTTTTGTCTTTTCTTCGGCTTACATAGGAAAGATATCTCCCTTTGTGCTCCCCTGAGACAACAATGAGGTTTATCTCTTTCCCAGGCACCAATTCTGTAAAACCAGTCACTTTTGACTACCTCCAGCTAGGACGGATTATGCATGAAGCAAAGCACTTACAAATCCTTTTATTCCATGCCTATGACGAGGCGCCGCTAAACTGAGTCCCATCATTGATCCGGCAATCCATTGAATACAGCGATAGGCAGGGCTGCCGGGATAGGATAGCCCTAACGGCTCTTGCTTCATCACCGCTTGGATGACGTTTGTATCCTCATAAACCCACCCGAGAAAATTAAGGGATGTGTTTAGGAACTTGTGTGCAGCAACTTCCAAGCGTTGATAGGTTAGGTGTGCCTCTGATTCGTTCTTAACGCGGTTAACGACAACACTTACCGGAATCTCGAGCGGACTCAGACTTTTTAACAGCCCGTAAGCATCGCTTAACGCTGTTGGCTCACGGGTTGTCAACAGAATAAGCTCATCCGAAGCACGTAAGAAATTTGTGACGGTATCTCCTAACCCTGCTCCCGTGTCAATAATTAGAACATCGGTCGTCGCCTCAAGCCGGCCAAGATTGGCAATTACGTACTCGATTTGCTTACGATCTAAACTAGCTAATGCCTGAATACCTGAACCACCAGGTAAAATGCCAATGCCGCCTGAACTCTGAACCAAGATCTCTTCAATCGGTTTTTCCCCGTTTAACAAATGCTCAACCGTGTACCTTGGGGCAATGCCGCAGGCAATATTGACATTAGCCATTCCCAAGTCCCCATCCAACACTACCACCCGTTGTCCAAGTTGTACCAAAGCCAAAGCCAGGTTCACGGTAAAATTGGTTTTGCCGACGCCGCCTTTGCCGCTCGTTACCGAGATTACCCTCAAGCCGTGATTCGCGCTTCGGCCATCCTGAACAGAGACCAGCTTACGTAAACCGGTTACTTGGTCATCCATCCATCCGAACCTCCTTAAGCACAAAGTTGGCAAGGGATTCTGGCGTCGCCACCTGAATATCATCCGGTACATTCTGACCGTCGGTGATATATGCTACAGGTAACGTTGAGGCGATAAGCAGATGAAGAAAAGTGCCACCTTCGATCGTTTCATCCAATTTGGTATAGATGAGATGCGTGGCCAATGGTTTGAACTGTTCGATCACCCGCTGCTGCACGGAGAAATGGGTTGTCGCACTGACGACCAACATTGTAAAATCCGGTTTTGCAGAATCAATAAATGCTTTAAGTTCGGCCATATGAAGCTGGTGCAGAGGGCTTCTGCCTGCAGTATCGATAAAGATAATTTCCTTATCCATGTGGCGATTGATTATCTCGTTCAACCCGCTAGGCGTAGTGGCTACTTCGACTGGGGCGCCGATGATTTGCCCAAAGGTCTTAAGCTGCTCAACGGCAGCTACCCGGTAGGTATCAATAGTTACCAAGGCAATCTTTCGCTTGTCAACAATACTAAACCCGGCAGCTAATTTACCGATAGTAGTTGTTTTTCCAACACCTGTCGGGCCGATAAACGCCACAATCTTCGGCTTCTTCTCTCCCAGCTCGATCGTGCCTGTTCTACCGCACATTTGACGAATAACTGATTCTAAACTAGCTCGTACAAGTTTGGAGTCGGTTAGCTCGGTGTTGTTTAAGCCTTGCT
>DATAMA010000134.1:0-4639 GCA_036260765.1 Desulfobacteria bacterium
TTTTATGAGCAGCGGAAGAAAAATCTAGCACCCGACCCAAAAGGGCCACAAGGCGAGCCGCATCCAAGTGCAAGTTTATGTCGGTCTCACGCCCTAGTATGCATCGCCGGAAAAATAAACAAAAAGGGATAAACCTTGCTAATGCAAGGTTTATCCCTTTGCTTTAGATAACCAGTTTGCCGATATCACCGGCAGCGCTCATCAGGGCAGCGCTCTGCCACAGCATGGCAAGTCGGTTGTTTCTGACCTTCTCGTCTTCGACCATGACCATCAGATTATCAAAGAAGTCTTCTATCGGTTTAACTAGCTTTGCCGCACTTTCCAGTGCCGTAGCGTAGTCTTTGTTGTTTAGCGCTTCGCCTATCTCTTGGTATACCAGCCTTAGTGCTCCGAGCAGGGCGTGTTCGGCAGGTTCCTGGCAAAGTGTGTCACTGGGCTCAAACACTACCGCCTTTTTAGCCAGGTTGTTGGCCCGGGTAAATGCTTGAGCATATGCCACAAAGTCCTCACGTTCCCGGAACAGCGCCAAGGCCTTTGCCCGTTCCGCCGCATCGACCGGATTATCTGCTGATTTTGCCAGAACAGCTTCAATTAAATCGTACCGATAGCCCTGATCAGCAAGGATATAATTGAAACGCTGCGCGAAAAAGTCCGCCAGTTGTGTCTGAACCCGCTCGATGCCGACTTCAACCGCTACTTTACCGGTAAACCCTTGATAGGCTTTTTCCACCAAAGCTGCCAGTGACAGATCATACCTCGCGTCCAGGATGATATGGCAAATTCCCAAAGCCTGCCGTCTCAGGGCGTAAGGATCCTGTGAGCCGGTTGGTTGAATGCCGATAGCAAATGAGCCGACAATCGTATCCAGTTTATCGGCTATTGCTGCCGCCCTGCCGATCGGGCTAGCGGGCAAGCAGTCGCCGGCAAAACGCGGCAGGTAGTGTTCAAAGATTGCCTGCGCAACAGCCTCTTTTTCCCCGCTTTTTTTAGCGTACTCTGCTCCCATAACTCCCTGTAATTCTGGGAAGTCGGAGACCATCAGGGTTACAAGGTCTGCTTTTGCCAGGTAAACCGCGCGGTCCAGATCCGCTGTTTCTGCTGCGGAAAGTTTAAGTTTTTCCGCAATAAAGGCGGCGAGTTGGCGCACCCTTTCAACCTTATCCAGTACCGTGCCCAGTTTCTCATGAAAGACAATTTTTTGCAGCCTGTCTACTAGATCGGGCAGCGGTATTTTCAGGTCTTCCTGGTAATAAAAGTTTGCATCCGCCAGCCTGGCGCGTAAAACTTTTTCGTTACCGGCCCTGACAATATCCAGGTATTCCGCCGTACCATTACGGACAGTGACGAACTTGTTCAACAAGTCCCCTTTAGCATTATAGACCGGGAAATAGCGCTGGTGCTCCCGCATCGGTGTGATTACAACTTCTTTGGGCAGCGCCAAATATTTTTCTTCGAACGAACCGACCAAAGCTGTCGGGTATTCCACCAAATAAGTTACTTCATCCAACAAATCTGCGTTTTCTTCCGCCTGGCCACCTTCCGCCCAGGCCGCCGCACGGATTTGTTCCTTAATTACTTTATGCCTTTCTTCCTGGTCAACAATAACATACGCCTGACGCAGTTTTTCCCGGTATTCCATGGGCTTATTCAGGCTAACCGGACCATCGCAGAGCGCCCTATGGCCATAGGTCAGATTCCCCGCTTTAAGCCCTGCAAATCCCCAATCAACCACTTCGCTGCCAAACAACGCTACCAGCCAGCGAATCGGCCGGGCAAAACGGAACTCTGAATCACCCCAGCGCATTGGTTTTGGGAAGGTTAACCCATTAACGATTTTGTCAAAAAAGCTGGGTAAAAGCTCAACTGCCGGATGACCCGTCAACTTCTTAACCGCAAATACATATTCACCGCCGCCAAACTGTTTTACCGTCAGCTCAGTTACCGCAACACCCTGGCTGCGAGCAAATCCCTGAGCGGCCTTAGTCGGCTGGCCGGCTTGGTCAAAAGCCGCCTTCCTGGCCGGTCCCTTAACCTCCTCAACCAGGTCGCCTTGTTGCTCGGCTAGGCCATAAACTAACAAAGCAAGACGTCTTGGGGTACCTAAGGTCTCCAGGCTGTCATAAGCAAGACGCTCATCAGCCAACAATTTCTCTGCCAGTTCCTTAAGCTGTGCAAGCGCACCCGGCATAAACTTGGCCGGAACCTCTTCCACCCCAATTTCTAACAACAAATCCCGTTTCATGCTTGACCCTCCTTAGGCTGAGACTTGAGTAGGGGATAACCAAGTTTCTCCCGCTGTTCTACGTAAGCCTGAGCACAGCTGCGTGCCATATTCCGGACTCGCGCAATATAGCTGGTCCGCTCGGTGACACTGATTGCCCCCCTGGCATCAAGCAAATTAAAGGTGTGCGAGCACTTAAGCACGTAGTCATAAGCCGGCTGAACAAGGCCTTTTTCCACAACCCGCTGGGACTCTTTTTCATACATGTCAAACATCTGGAATAAAGCACTTGTATCAGCAACCTCAAAGTTATAATGAGAATAGTCGACTTCGGACTGGTGGAAAACGTCCCCGTAGGTCACATCTCCTACCCACTCGATATCGTAAACATTGTCTTTACCTTGAATATACATTGCCAGTCTTTCCAGACCATAGGTTATTTCTGCGCATACCGGCTTACAGTCAATGCCGCCGCACTGCTGAAAGTAGGTAAATTGCGAAACTTCCATGCCATCAAGCCAAACTTCCCAACCAAGCCCCCAGGCACCAAGCGTCGGAGCTTCCCAATTATCCTCGACAAACCGGACGTCATGCTGTTTGGGATCAATACCTAGTTTACGCAGGCTTTCCAGATAGATATCCTGCACATTCTCCGGCGAGGGCTTAAGAATTACCTGATACTGAAAATAGTGCTGCAAACGGTTCGGGTTTTCTCCATATCTGCCGTCAGTAGGCCGCCGTGATGGCTCTACATAGGCAACACGCCATGGTTCCGGGCCCAAAACCCGTAAAAAAGTATTCGGGTTCATCGTCCCCGCCCCTTTTTCCATATCGTATGGCTGGGCGATAATGCACCCTTGCGCCCCCCAAAACTCATTTAGCGCGAGGATCATGTCCTGAAACTTCATACTTTACCTCCTTAAAGTGTTAAGAAAAATGCGCATTGGTTCCCTCTGCGCGCGTTTTTCCTCGTACTATCTTCCGCTGTCCTTGCCAATATTGGCAAGGTTATACTTTCCGATAGTATAAGAAAAACGCGCATCGGTACTTCGCGTGTTTTTGCTCGCCGCTTTTCGATAGTATAAAAAAAACTCCCGTCCCCGTAGCAATTGCTACAGGGACGAGAGATTCTCCCGCGGTTCCACCCTGCTTGGCCTAAAATTTTAGGCCCGCTTGATAATTTTTCGCCGGCTTCCGACCGCCAACTGCAGTTAAGAATCTCCCGGCTCACACCATTCCCGGTTCGCTCAAGATTCTTTCGGCTACAGCCCCATTCGTTCCACGCCGGACAATTTACTTTGCTAGCAAATATTATATGTCACCGGTATTGACATTGTCAATTCTGTCCATGCCCCAATCATCAACGCCCGCCTGATCAGCAGTTGTCCCTCCGGATGCGGCCGGAGCGGGCTGAGCGGCAGGATGATTGGCTGACCCGGAGTTGATTTCCAATGAGTAACGCTTAGCCAGGGCGACGGCAGTTCCCGCCAGCCCGATCGCAGCAATTTCTGTGCTCGCGACAGCTCCTACCAAACCGATAATCCCCAATGGAGCCGGTATCGTAAACAGAACTTTGCTGCCTTTTTTCAGACTGATTTTGGCTTTACTGGCCTTATTGGCAACTCCTTTAAGCTCATGCCAAACCTCTTTGCCCTTCCGTCGCATCTGCCCTTGGGCTGTGCCCTGTTCCTCGGCGATTAAAGCGTCGATCAAATTTCCACCTGCAGCGTCAAGCGCATCCTTCGCTTGAGCGTAAGTCATGCTCATTCTTTCGCGCAAAACATCTATCTTGTCCAAATCATCCACACCAGTTCACTCCTTTTCATTTGCTAATAACTAAAGCTTAGAGAGCAAATCCAGCGATTTAAATCTTTTTTCCAATTTAGCAGAAAGAAACCTTTTTACAACCTGCTCCAGTTCCCCGGCTACCGGTTTGGGTATTTTTAATCTACTTAGTTTTCGCAAATCCGCTTTCATTAAGTAATTCATTGTTGCTAGCGTTCCCATCCTGACCGTAAGGCATTCCGGATCATTGTAACGGCACTCCGAACAGAGGATACCGCCTAACTCAATGCTAAAATACTGTTTTTCCCCCTTGGTAACGCGGTTGCAATTAACACAATCCTCTAATTGGGGTGCATACCCTAGAATGCTGAGTAATTTTACCTCAAAACAACGGATCACTAATGTCGGCTCAATTGATTCAAATAGATGAAAGCAGGTTAAAATCAGGAGAAAAGGAGCCTGATTTTTTTCATTTTCCTGTATGGCAGCATCAACTAATTCGGCCAAATACGCCGCTCCGGTCAAGCGTTCCAAATCAGTCGATAACCAGTTAAAGCTTTCTTTCTGTTCAACCTGCGTAACCGTATCAAGATTTTTCCCTGTGTACAGTTGAAAAACAGAATAGGAAAGGGG
>DATAMA010000137.1:0-2079 GCA_036260765.1 Desulfobacteria bacterium
AAGTTCGACGCCATTATTCCTGCTTTGCAGGCAAAACAAGTAGATGGTGCGGTTTCCGCGATTACAATCAACGACAAACGTAAACAGGTAGTCGACTTTTCCACCCCTTACTTCAATTCCGGACTTTCCCTGGTGGTAAAAAAGGATAGCCAGATTCAACAGCTTTCGGACTTAAAGGGTAAGGTTATTGTCGCCAAGCAAGGTACGACCGGGCTGAATAAAGCGAGACAACTTGCGGCTGCTTACGGTGCAACGGTAAGAGTATTGCAGGACGATACAGACCTGTATCTAAATGTTGAATCCGGTAATGCTGATGCCTTGGTTAACGACTTCCCGAGTGCTGCATATAAGATTAAGGTTGACGGGGCAAATGCCAAACTGCGTATTGTCGGCGATAAACTGACAGGCGAAGATTATGGAATCGCTCTTGCCAAGGGGAACGCGGCTTTTCTTAATAAGGTCAACGACGGTTTGAAAAAACTGCAAGCTGACGGCGAACTCAAAGCGCTGAACAATAAGTACTTCGGCTCCAATTAAGCTGGAAGTCGGTAGTTCTAACATGTTTGGGTGCGGCTCAACCGCACCCTTTTTGACTTTAGAACCGGACTTACTACAATGTTTTTAATCAATCAAGGAGGCGCTTAGGTTGAGTTCATGGGAAGTTATTCGTGAGGCGCTGCCAAGCCTGTTTGCAGGCGCATTGACAACCATGGAAATTACCTGTATATCACTGACGATTGCCATGTTTATTGGCTTGGGGGTGGGCCTGCTGCGCATTTCCACCAGACGCGTGCTTCGGTTTATCGCCATGTTTTACGTGGACATTATCAGGGGTACCCCTTTATTAGTACAAGTTTTGTTTATTTACATTGGTTTGCCTTCCGTGCTTGGTATCCATCTTTCCGAATTTACCGCCGGTGTTATCGCCATCAGTATCAACGCCGGCGCATATCTAGTCGAAATTTTCCGGGCGGGGATTACGTCAGTTGACAAAGGACAGATGGAGGCAGGCCGCTCGCTAGGTTTTTCCTACGCACAGACGATGCGGCTGATCATCCTGCCGCAGGCGGTCAGAACGATGACCCCGGCATTTGTAAACCAGTTTATTATTAGTTTAAAAGATACGTCACTATTATCGGTAATTGGCGTGACCGAACTATTGATGCAGGGACAATCGATTTACTCCGTAAACTTCCGTGCTTTTGAGATCATAAGCACCGTGGCAGTATTTTATTTGGCAATAATCTACGTATTAACCCTGCTTTCACGTTGGTTGGAAAGAAGGATGGCGATAGGATGATCGAGGTAAAGAATCTGCACAAATCTTTCGGCCAGCTGGAAGTCCTTAGGGGAATTAACCTCCGGGTTAAAGCACAGGAAGTCGTTTGTGTAATTGGCCCTTCCGGTTCCGGAAAAAGCACCTTATTGCGCTGTCTTAACCGTCTGGAAGAGCCGACTTCTGGTGAAATTCGGATTGAAGGCGAAAGCCTGGTCGACCCTAAGACCGAGATCAATAAACTGCGGCAAAGAATGGGCATGGTGTTTCAGCACTTCAACCTCTTTCCGCATAAAACGGTGTTAGAAAACATCACGATGGCGCCTTTGTTCCTAAGAAAAAAGGGAAAGGCTGAAGCAGAGAGCCTGGCGATGGACCTGTTGAAGAAGGTGGGTCTGACCCAAAAAGCACAGGAATATCCGCGTAACCTTTCCGGTGGCCAGCAACAGCGGGTGGCCATTGCCCGTGCTCTGGCAATGGAGCCGCATGTAATGTTGTTCGATGAACCAACCTCGGCCTTGGACCCGGAAATGATCGGCGAGGTGTTGCAGGTAATGAAGAACCTGGCTCAGGAGGGGATGACGATGGTTATCGTTACTCACGAGATGGGTTTTGCCCGCGAAGTTGCTGACCGCGTCATTTTCATGGACGGCGGGTCAATCGTCGAAGAAGGTTTGCCGCAAGATATTTTTGAACGAGCGAAAAACGAGCGGACGAAAAGTTTCTTATCCAAAGTTTTGTAGTTTAGAAGCCTGAAAATTGGTTAACTCAGATAAATAAATGCCTCAAGCTTGGCCAACCAA
>DATAMA010000157.1:0-2834 GCA_036260765.1 Desulfobacteria bacterium
TGAGCCGATCCAGGCAAAAATAGTCCCCCAATATACGCCGTACACCTTTAAGAACAGGACTACAAGCCCTTCGGAAGGTATCGGGGTCATACATAAAACAGAAATCAATAGAATGGCAAGAATGGCCCCGGAAAAACCAAGGCGCTGAATAATCAGTGAGATTGCGTTAGTTCGGTCGTAGTATAAGAAAGCAACAACCAGCGCAATCAAAACGACCGCTATTAACGCGACCCATGCATATTTTTTGATATTTATCTGCCCAATACGCAATTTCATCAAACGGCATCCTACATATCTTAGTTTATCTTCCAGAGTTTCCAGGGTTCTCGGCTTCTTCCGCTGTCAGCCATTTAGCCAATAATTGCTCTCGGCTAATCCACACCAGTTTTGGCCTGCGATCAATTTTAGTCTTTCCCGTGGGATTATAAACCCGCATAATCATCGTTTGAATTAAACCCACGACCCGGTTCGAAAGCGTATCCGGTAGATCTTCTATCGTAAAGCCTAACCCGCTCATTCCCCGGCTAAGCAGGCTTAGCCCCAGGAAAACTTTTATTCCGTGGTACTTAGGCGTGGTAACGACATAACGCGCCAACTCCGGCAACGATTGTTTAGCCAGTTTTAACGCGAGGAGCGCCCGTTTTCGTTCGTTGCTGTGATTGCGCAGCAGGCGGCCGCTGTCAATATGGATTTCACCCACAAAGTCTCCCGTCCTGGCCAGTAAACTACCGTCCGGCGCATAAATATCCGGCCCTTTATAGATACTTTTCGACAAACGCAACATATTTGTTGCATTGATATGATCCACTTTGTTTAAACGGGCAAACAGGCCTTCCCACTTTTCCCAGGCGCGGAACAAGAGTCGGCGCCAGATCGCCCAATCAGGAAATTCCAGCGGGACAATCGGTAACTTTTTCCCCTCCACAATTCGGGCACACATGATTTCAAGCGCCTGAAGCGTATTTAGCGGCGCTCCGGTTTGACCGCCCGCATCATGGAGGACAATGATTGTGCCTTCTCTGGCCTGACCAACGATTTGATCGGAAATTGCTGCCGGTGTCCGGGTCGCTAACCAGTCATGCCCCTCCGCATTCCACAACACGGCCCGTTTTTTTCGCCAAATAAGCCATAACCAAGTGGCCAGGTTAAATGTTCCCCAGGGCGGGCGTACAATTTCGATCTGTTCTCCCGTGATCGCTTCAAGATTAGCTACACCCTCTTCCCAGCCGCGCCACGTCTTCAGCGGGGAAGTTAACCAGGCGTAGCGGTGATATTGCGAGTGGGAACCTATTTTGTGGCCCTTGGCCAGGATTTGTTTGACCAACTCCGGATATTTCAGGGCTCTTTCCCCGACAAGAAAAAAAGTAGCCCGAATATGGTATTTCGCCAATAAATCTAATATTTGGGGCGTAATATCCGGATTGGGACCGTCGTCGAAGGTCAGCGCAACCCCGGATGAATACTGTCGTTTCCAACTGCCGATGCCGAAGCGGTGCAACAATAAATCTGGCACGACGGTGTACATCATCACAAACACAACGCCCAGGATTAGAAGATACTGCCAAATCATTAGATTCACCTTCCAGGGTGCTTAAACCTAAAATAAAAGCACCGTATAAGACCGGCACTACCAAGCAGGATCACTGAATTATTGAAGCACTCAGCCAGTTTTTTGCTCAGATTCATCTTTCCCAGCTAATTGCAAGATATTCTTCACCGCCTGCACGGAGGCATGTTCCGGAATCGCATGTGCCGCCGCACTGCGCATTTGCGCCAATTTCTCGGGAGACCGGGCGAAACCGGTAAGACTGTTAGCCAGATCCTCAATTGTATCAACCACCTGGGCAGCACCGCAGTGGGTCAGAAAATTAGCATTCTCTAATTCCTGCCCCGGGTTTGGCTTAAAAATTACCTGCGGCAGCCGCTGGGTCAATGCTTCGGAGACCGTCAGACCGCCGGCCTTGGTAATCAACAGGTCTGCCGCAGACATCAGTTCGTCAACATTGTCAACAAAACCACAGCGGGCAATCGGATTCGGTACCGTCCCGATCACACTTCCCAAAGAATCATAGAGTTTTTTATTTTCTCCGCAAACGACAATAGCCTGCCAGTTATTAGGCGACTCGGCAATAACCTGACAAATTTTTTTGATACTGTCAAGTACCCCATAGGCCCCGCCCATAACCAGGAAAGTCATGCGCTCGTCGTCCAAACCCAGTTTTGCTAGCACTGTTCTTCGATCCGACTTATGTTCAAATTTTTTGCTGACAGGTATCCCGGTAACCTTAATGCGGCCAGGTTCGATTCCCCGCTGCTTTAAGCCATCATACACATCATTATTACCCACAATATACAGGTCTACTCCCCGATGGATCCATTGGCTATGAACGGTATAATCAGTAACCACTGTAACCAGCGGGATGTCAACAGCTTGATCAACCTTAAGTTGAGCGAGAATACCGCTAACAATCGGATAGGTGCAGACGATAATATCCGGTTTGAACGAATGGACATATTTCGCCAACTCCGTACGACCTATTCTGTTAACAAAGCGTTGATAGATAGAATCCGGCGACATTTGCGAAGATCCGTAGTAAAACTTACCCCAAAGACTGGGCGTATGCTTCATAACTTCCAAATAGGCACTTTTGACGACCGTATTCAATTTGCTATTCATGAACTGCTCAAAGTCGAGGTGAGCAATGCGTGCAGATGGCTCAGTATCTTTGACAACTTCGATGAGCGCCTCCGCCGCTTTAACATGGCCTGCACCATACTTTGCGGAAAAGAACAGCATTCGCAGGTTATCCATGTTAAATCCTCCTCCTTAGCTA
>DATAMA010000141.1:0-5437 GCA_036260765.1 Desulfobacteria bacterium
GGTTTATGCCTTTTCATATTATATAATTTGCGGTCAGCGGCATCAATAAAGGCATCAATACTGGCTGTATTGTGGCAAGATGTTGTGACCGAACCCCACGAAACAGAAACACGGAATGCTTGTAACTTGTCCTCAAAAGGATAAGTTGCAACGGCTTGCTCAATTCTTTCGGCTACCCGGACAGCTTCCGAAGCGTCTGCGCCGGGTAAGATTATGGCAAACTCATCCCCGCCGTAGCGTGATACAATATCTATTTCCCGCACATTATTTTTTAAAATCAGGGCAATTTGTTTTAAGGCATAGTCGCCGGTGGTATGGCCAAATGTATCATTAATAACCTTTAAATCATTCACATCGAGCATGATTAAAGAGGTCAACTGCGGTGGATCAAGCATGAGCATTGGGGCGAGCTGGTCGTAGAGATAACCGCGGTTAAAGGCTGCTGTTAAGGGGTCAATCCAGGCCGACCTTTGCACTCGCAGCAGGAGTTGCGCATATTCAATCGCCAGGCCAAGGTGGTTACCCAGCATTAAGAGAAACTCGCCGTCACGGTTCGTATAAAAACTCGGAACAGGTGAATAAACAGCAATTACTCCGATAATCTTGTCCTTCACGATGATCGGGACAGCAACAATCGATTTATGTTTAAGCAGTTCGTATATTCTTTTGGTTACTCTGGGATCATGTTCAGCATCAGTGACTATAACAATTTGACCGGTTTGGAAGGTTAATCCGGTAATGCCTTTGGTCTCGTCAACTCCAGCGGGAAAGGACTTGATGCCGTCATGGATTGCTGTCGCCAACTGTAGGTCATCGCGGACCGTACGGGCCAACGAAATGTGACAACCGTCCGCCCGGAACATTTTCCGGATTGCCTGTGCGCTTGAGCGGATAATTTGGTCAATTTTATGGGAAGAGTTAAGAATAAGACTGAACTCGTGGAGCATAACCAACTCAAGGTTGTCGAGTATTGAGCTTTGCTTGTTTGTAATGAAAGTCAACGTTCAACACCTCAACAGTGCTTAAATGCCCAATATTTATATTCAGTTTTTCGCTATCGACTTTGGAACTCCTTCCTTTATTTTACCTGCCCAGGCATAAACTAGTTTAAATATTCTTTATTTGGCTTTACGGCCTGTGCGCCTGGACCTGGACCTGGGCCGGTTGTGGAATCAATAGCCATATGATAAAATGAGCAGGATAAATTGGGGTTTACAGGGGGAATTTTGCAGATATGGCTGGATTGTTTGCCCGTTTAAAGGAGGGCCTGACGAAAACCCGTCAAGGGCTTGTCGGAAAGGTTGAAGAACTGATCACAGGCCGAAAACGGATTGATGAAGAGCTCTATGAAGAGTTGGAAGAGGTATTGATCCAAGGGGATGTTGGGGCGGAGACCTCGTTCCAGTTAGTAGATAACCTGCGGCGTAAGGTTAAAGAACGCAAAGTTGACGATCCGAATGCGCTAAAGGATATTATCCAAGAAGAGATTGAGGGGATTCTCCAGACGGCAGATTCCGGCCTGAATTGGCAGGCTGGTGGCCTGACCGTAATTCTGGTGGTCGGCGTAAACGGCGTGGGAAAAACCACGACGATTGGGAAATTGGCACATAAGTTTAAGGAACAAGGGAAACGGGTTATCTTAGGTGCAGGCGATACTTTTCGTGCTGCCGCAATTGACCAACTGGAGATTTGGGGCAATCGGGTCGGTATTGAGGTGATCAAACATCAGGAAGGCGCCGATCCGGCAGCGGTAGCCTTTGATGCTTTGCAGGCTGCTAAATCACGGCAGGCCGATGTTTTACTGATTGATACCGCCGGCAGATTGCACAACAAAGCTAATCTTATGGAAGAATTGCGCAAGGTGACCAGGGTGATCGGTCGGGAATTACCAGGGGCGCCGCATGAAGTTCTATTGGTGCTCGACGCAACAACAGGCCAGAACGCTATTGCTCAGGCGAAACTGTTTAGTGAAGTGGCCGGGGTTACCGGCATTGTGTTGACGAAACTTGATGGTACCGCTCGGGGGGGAGTAATCATCGGGATCAAACATGAACTTAAACTACCGGTTAAATTTATCGGGATCGGTGAAGGTGTCGAGGATTTACGTGAATTTGAAGCAAGGGATTTTGCCGCAGCAATGTTTATGGCAAGGTAGAAAGGGGATAAGCTATGGGAGTGAGTTTTGCAATTATCGGCGGTACCGGGGTTTATAATCCCGATCTGTTGGATGATGTCCGTCAGGAAACAGTGGCTACCCCGTATGGTACTGTTAACGTGAATGTTGGCAGGTTAATCGGAAAAGAAGTAGCTTTTTTGGCTCGGCATGGAGAAAAACATTCTGTTCCGCCTCATTTGGTAAACTACCGCGCAAATATTTGGGCTTTAAAAAAATTGGGCGTAAGCAAGGTTATTGCCACTGCCGCAGTCGGCTCTTTAGACACGGAATTCGGCCCCGGGAGATTCGTATTGGCGGATCAGTTTCTTGATTTTACCAAAAATAGGCCGAACACTTTCTTCACCGGTGAACAGGGAGTAGTGCATATCGATGTGACTGACCCCTACTGTGGTGAATTGAGGGCTGCTTTAGTCAAGCAGGCGGGTGACTTGGGTATCGACATTCATAACGGCGGAGTGTATGTTTGCACGGAGGGACCACGTTTTGAGACTCCCGCCGAAATCAAGATGTTCCGCTTACTTGGCGGGCAGTTAGTCGGAATGACCAGTGTACCGGAAGTTGTTTTGGCGAAAGAAGCCGGCATGTGTTACGCGACAATTGCGATGGTCACTAACTATGCGGCTGGCATTTCACCGACTCCGCTGACTCATCAGGAAGTTGTCGAGAATATGTCCCAAATGGGGGATAAACTAAACAAGTTGATATTTAGCACCTTAAAGAATTTAGGGGCAGAGCGGACCTGTAACTGTCGCCAAGCAATCGACGAACTTGGCAAATTTTAAACGAGGATGGTAAGATTGCAAAAGTCAGTTGAATGGGCGGACGGCCGGCTAAAACTGCTTGATCAGACAAAGCTGCCTGTCCGGGTTGAGTTTTTGGAATATAACGATTACAAAGGTGTTGCCGAGGCGATAACATCGATGGTGGTGCGGGGGGCTCCAGCGATTGGGGCGACTGCCGCTTACGCCTACGTCCTGGGTGCCCGGGAATTTACGGGCGAGAACAAAGATGAATTCTTTAGCCACATGGAAACAGTAGCGAATGCTCTTGGGGCAACGCGGCCGACCGCCGTCAACCTGTTTTGGGCCTTGCGCAGAATGGAAGATAAATTACGGGAGCTTAAGGATGCCGCCCTGCCTGACATTAAGGCCGGACTATTACAGGAAGCTCAGGCGATTGCTGCTGAGGATGTAGCTATCAATCGTAAAATCGGTGAATTTGGCAATGAAATTATCCCAGACGGGGCCAAGATCTTGACGCACTGTAATGCAGGGGCTTTGGCTACGGTCGGATACGGTACGGCACTGGGGGTAATCAGGTCGGCACACGAAGCAGGCAAAAAGGTCAAGGTATATGCTGATGAGACCAGGCCGTTGCTGCAAGGGGCAAGGCTTACTGCTTGGGAATTATTGCAGGATAATATTCCGGTGACGTTAATTACTGATAATACCGCCGGGTATTTAATGCAAAAAGGCCTAATTGACGTGGCGATAGTAGGCGCTGACAGGATTGCTGCCAATGGCGACACTGCCAATAAAATCGGCACGTACTCGGTTGCTGTCCTTGCGGCAGCGCACGGGATACCTTTCTACGTAGCCGCGCCTACTTCAACGCTGGATATCAAGCTATCGGACGGGGACCAGATTCCGATTGAGGAACGTAATGCGCTGGAAGTTCGCGAGTTGTTCGGACAGCAGGTTGCGCCTGAGGAAGTAGAGGTGTTTAACCCCGCCTTCGATGTGACACCGGCTAAATACATCACAGGGATTATTACAGAAAAAGGCATTATTTCCCCACCTTATTCGACTAATTTACTCAAAGTAATGGTTAGGTAGGTCTGATAATGTGTAGCGTAAACCGCAAGAACCGTAAAACAGTAGATAGGAACAAAGCTAATGAATAGGTTACTGGAAACTAAGCAGGCAGTGATTAAGGCTGGCCGCACAATGTTCAGCAGCGGTCTGGTAGTAGGTACCTGGGGAAATCTTAGCGCCAGAGTGCCGGATACGGATACGTTTGTGATCACGCCAAGTGGCAGAAATTATCTTGATCTTAAACCGGACGATTTGGTCGTGATGGATTTGGACGGCCAGGTTGTTTCCGGTACGCTCAAGCCTTCTTCCGAATTTCACTTGCACCTCCTCCTCTATAGGGCGAGAACGGAGGTTGGCTCGGTTGTGCATACGCACAGCATGTATGCCTCTGCGCATGCCGTAGCCCGGCGAACAATCCCAGTAAACGTGGAGGATCTGGCGATGATTGTCGGCGGTGAGGTTCGCGTAGCGCCTTATGCCTTGGCGGGAACCGAAGAGTTGGCGGAAAATGCCGTCAAGTCGATGCAAGACAGCTGGGCGGTTCTGTTGGCTAATCATGGCGTCGTAGGGGTAGGCAGGGACATTGAAGAGGCGATGCTGGTCTGTCAGATCGTCGAAAAATCAGCTAAAATTAATCTTGCGGCACAGGCGCTGGGCCAGGCTTATGTGATTGATAACGCGCATGTAAAAACGTTGCGGGATAAATACCTGTTTCACTACGGACAAAAGTAGTCCGTTTGTTGGTATATGGGGTGGAGGTGTTTTTTCGGTGGAGAAAAAAAAGATTCTGTTTAGGGGCATGGTTTTGCCAATGACCGGCGCAGAGACGTTTTACACCCAGGGTGAAGTGGCGATAGACAACGGCAAAATCCTTAGCGTAGGACCGCAAGGTTCTGCTCCGGAGGGATGGACCCCGGACATCGTCTATGCTAACCCTGATTTTTTAGCGATGCCCGGTTTGGTCAACGGGCATACCCATGCGGCAATGACCTTGTTACGGAGTTATGCAGATGACTTGCCCTTAATGGAGTGGCTAGAGACAAAAATTTGGCCGTTTGAAGCCAAGTTAACCCATGAGGATATCTACTGGGGTACAAAACTGTGTATTGTGGAAATGTTACTTTCCGGCACGACTACCATGGTGGATATGTATGACGGAATGGACCGGGTGGCAGAGGCAGTAGAAGAAATCGGTTCGCGCGCTGTGCTATCGCGGGGCTTGATTGGCAGTGCACCCAATGGAGCGACTGCCTTGGCTGAAAACGAAGCGCTGCTTAAAATGTGGCACGGTAAGGCTAACGGAAGAATTCAGGTCCGGTTAGGGCCGCATGCCCCTTATACGTGTCCGCCTGAGTATTTACGGAAAGTGATGGATATCGCCGCAAAATACAATGCAGGCATCAACATTCACTTAGCGGAGACCAAAGGGGAAGTGGACGATATTCGC
>DATAMA010000161.1:0-5987 GCA_036260765.1 Desulfobacteria bacterium
TAAGTTAAGTACCATTAAAGAACTGCCTGAAGCATTTGCAACATTTTCTGCCAGGTTAAAACCGAGTCAGGAAGGCTATGTATTTCCTACTTATACTGCATTGTATCCGATGCGCCAATTAATGCAAAAATCGAGGAGCAAAGCTAATGCGTCTTAGAATATGCCATTTGTACCCAGACTTAATGGATTTATACGGGGATCGGGGCAATATCATTACACTGGTTAAGCGCTGTAATTGGCGGGGAATTGAAGTAGAAATCGTACCGATCTCCCTTGGACAAAAGATCGATTTTCGGGAAATGGACTTAGTATTTTTCGGGGGCGGCTCTGACCGTGAACAGGGCCTGTTGTTTGATGATTTGTCTGGGCGACGTGAAAACCTGGTTAAGGCCATAGAGGATGGACTCGTCGTCTTGGCCATATGTGGTGGGTTACAGTTGTTGGGCCGATATTATCAAATACCGGACGGGACCAAGATCCCTGGCCTTGAGATTCTGGATTTATGGACAATAGCGAGCAATAAACGCCTAATTGGCAATGTCTGTTTAGAAGTAAATCTGGGGGAAGGGCCTAACTCCTTAAATACTCTGGTAGGTTTTGAAAATCATTCTGGCCAAACACATTTAGGTCAAGTTAAACCGCTCGGCAAGGTCATGCGTGGTCATGGTAACAATGGCCAGGATGGTTGGGAAGGGGCCATGTACCGGAACGTTTTTGGCACTTATCTCCATGGACCGTTGTTACCGAAAAATCCAATATTTACAGATCATTTATTAAAATTGGCACTTCAGCGCCGTTTCGGGGTGGCCTCGTTAGGTTTACTTGATGATAGCCTTGAATTGGCAGCGCATAATTACATGTTAAATAGGCTCACACGTTAGTGATCCTACATAATGATATATCGCAGGAAACAAAGTGCTTGACAATTGCCAAATTAGGTAGTATTTCCACAAAAAGGTTAGAACTTGAATTGACAATTGATAGATAAAGTTTATATAATGAAGTATAGCTTTGGATATATATCGCGGGTATACACTAGGGAGGTGCTGGCGTGGCTGATGTGAAACGGATCATGATCAGCTTGCCTGAAAGTCTTCTGGCTGAGGTTGATGGGATAGTAAACCGGGAAAAACGCAACCGTAGTGAATTTATCCGGGATGCTTTGCACAGCCTACTACTGGAACGTAAAAGGCGAAGCATGAGAGAACAAATGATTAAAGGATATAAGGAAATGGCTCAAATTAATTTGTCCCTGGCGCGCGAGCATTTTGAAACGGAAACAGAAGCACAGCAGTGCTATGAAAAGAAATTGTTGGAGTGTAACTGAAAATGCTCATCAGACGCGGAGAGATTTACTACGCCGAATTAAACCCGGTCGTTGGTTCGGAACAGGGAGGTACCAGGCCCGTTTTAGTTATTCAAAATGATATTGGCAATCAATACAGTCCGACAACGATTATCGCTGCAATTACCTCGCAAATCAGCAAGGCTAAACTACCTACCCATGTCGAAGTAACTGCAAGACGCAGTGGATTGGAACGCGACTCTGTTATTTTAACAGAACAAATTCGCACGATTGATAAAAGCCGTTTGAAGGAAAAGGTTACGGTTCTTGATGATGAGACAATGGCTAGAGTAAATCAAGCTATTGAAGTGAGCCTAGGCTTAATCGATATTTAAGGCGTCTGGTGTACACCGGACCTTTTTTGTCCCTAGATAAACATAGATCCCTTTTTAATTGAAGTTAATAGTGGTAAAGTTTTGGGAATGCGCGCTGCAGCGAAAAGCGCGCATTTCTGCTTAAAAGGAGGAGAATACATTGACTCCATTAATTGGGATCACCGCGGCACATATTGACGAAGAAATTGCAACCTATCCAAGACATTATTATGTGCAGGCTGTGAGCATGGCGGGAGGAACACCGCTGCTCTTACCGGTGCTGAATGATAACGCTAAAATTGAACAGTATTTAAAGACCTGTAATGGGTTATTGCTAACAGGGGGCTCTGATGTTGACCCGGTTCACTTTGGCAATGAACCGCAGCAAAAGATCGGCAGGGTTTACCCGGAAAGAGACGATTTTGAACTGGCTTTGGCCGAGAAAGCCCTTAGCCGGAACATGCCTATTTTAGCAATTTGTCGTGGAATTCAGGTGCTCAATATTGCTGCAGGGGGAAACATTTTTCAGGACATCTACTCGGAGGTTTCCGGTGTATTGCAACATAGCCAAAAGGCCCCAAGGCCTTACCCTTGGCATTCAATTGAGCTAGTAGAGGATAGTATACTGGCCAGAATCTTTGGTGCAGGCGCTTTGCGCGTCAACAGTTTTCACCATCAGGCCGTTGATCTTGTGGCACCTGGGTTTAGGGTAGCGGCAAGAGCACAAGACGGGATCATTGAGGCTATCGAGAGTATGGATAAAAAGTTCGTGATCGGGGTACAGTGGCATCCGGAGAGCATGGTTGAGCAGCATGAACAATTTTTAAAGCTTTTTCAAGCATTTGTTCATGCTTCCGGTCTTAACTATTAATTGAAAATGGAGATGCAAGGGTGGAAAAACTAGTAGAAGTGACAAGGGGGCCTTTAGTGGAAAGTGTCCACCGGGGCAGCATTGCCGTAGTGGACGAAAACGGCAAACTTTTGGCTTGGGCCGGAGAACCCGAGCAGGTTACCTACTATCGTTCCAGCGCTAAGCCGATCCAGGCGATTCCAGTGGTGGTATCCGGCGCCGCGGACAAATTTGATATTCAGCAGGATGAATTAGCAATAATCTGTTCCTCACACAGCGGAGAGCAACAACATGTACAGACGGTTGGCAAATTGCTTGAGCGGGTTGGTTTAAACGAAGAATTCCTGCTTTGTGGCATTCATCCTCCTTTTCACCGGCCGAGCGCAGAGGAAATCTATCGAAAGGGTAATCAGCCGGGCCCAATTCATTGCAACTGTTCCGGTAAACATAGTGGGATGCTGGCGCTGTGTCAATATTATGGTTGGCCGCTGGATAACTATCTGGACTTGACCCATCCATTACAGAAAATGTTATTAGAAACAATGCATCGTTTCCTGAGCTACGAAAAAATTGTCTTGGGCGTCGATGGCTGTGGAGTGCCTGTGTATGGGATGCCCTTAAAGATAATGGCAAAAGGGTATGCCCGGTTGGTGAATCCTCAGGTTCTACCGGACGTGTATCAACTTGCTACTAAGCGGTTGGTTGCAGCGATGCTTGCCTACCCTCATGTGGTTGGAGGAACGGGTAGATTTGATACTGAACTTATGGAGACGGCGGCAAAGGATGTTTTGGCAAAAGGCGGTGCAGAGGGAGTTCAGTGTCTGGGCCTGGTGACCAAAGGGTTGGGAATAGCGATTAAGATTGAAGACGGAAATGCTCGGGCGGCAGAACCTGTAGCCATTGAAGTACTAAACCAGCTTGGTTTACTAAGTGATCACAAACTGTATGCTATGAGGCACAAACATCATCCGATGATAAAAAACCACCGTAACGAAGTTGTCGGCGAATTACGGCCGGTATTTAAACTACACTTGGCGTAACCGGGTAGGCTTGAGCGGTTTATCCCTGAAAGTGGAGTTTTTTGCCACTTTGCTTATTTTTTGTTACAATAGTGCAGGAGTGATAGGCATTCAAGGAGGACGGGGATTAATGCTCGGGTTATCGCATCAATATTGGGGATATACGGCAGTAGTTCTCGCGGCCTGTTTCTTTGCCCAGATATCTATTTTAACTAAGTTTGCCTATTCACTGGGCATGACGCCCTGGCAAATTCTTACCCTACAGTCACTGGTTGCGTTTCTGGTTCTTTACATATATATGCGCCGCTTTAAACCGGAACTGTTAAAGATCTCGGATAAGATGCTTGTACGGCTGCTGGTGTACAGTATTGTCGGCAGCCTTACCACATCAGCGCTTAGCTATTACGCGCTCCTATATTTACCGGCGTCGTTAAGCATCATGCTTTTGTTTACCTATCCGGCCCTAGTTGTTATCGGGGCTTATCTGTTTTTTCATCAAAGGGTCCTTACCCATCAGATTATAGCTTTATTGTTAACCTTGGCCGGAACCATGCTGTCTACCAGGTTTTGGCAGGTAACAGCCAATTCACTGCAGTTCAAAGGAATCCTATTTGGCCTTGGTTCAGCGCTCGCTTATGCATTTTTTAATTTGTATGGTGAACATATTTTAGCTAAGACTGAACCGCTTACCACCTTGGTATATGTCCAGTTCTTCTCTGCCTTGGCTTTGATTGGCTGGCAAATCCCGGCTTATTTACGGGGCAGTGCAGTGTTATTCGGTAATTTGCCTCAGCTCCTGTTGGGGATTGTAATGGCGACATTAACATCACTTTTACCGTTTTGGCTTTTGTTAGAGGGAATTAAGCAGATCGGATCGGCAAAGGCCTCGATTATTGGGAGCTTGGAGTTGCCCGCAACCTTCTTGCTGGCATTTATTTTCTTACATGAAAAGTTTAATTTGTGGCAAGCGATCGGGGCAGGCCTGATTTTAACCGGAATCTTGTTAATACGCTATGGCGGGAAGTCTACGGGTACATTGACACCAGATGCCAATAATTAGAGAGGAGAGATGAGATTGCTGGCAATTATCAATGGTAAAGTTTTAATACCTGACCCAGTTGAAGGAAATATTTTGGTAAACGACGGCAAGATTGAGGCGGTTGGGACTTTTAATGTCCCGGAGAAAGCCCAGATAATTGACGCAAAGGGTAAGTGGGTATTACCCGGGTTTATCGACGCACATACGCATCTTGGGGTGTGTGAGGAGATTTACCGCGTTGAAGGCGACGATACCAATGAAATGACTGATCCGGTCACACCGCACGTACGGGCGCTTGACGCAGTATTCCCAGAGGATGAAGGCTTTAAAGATGCTGTTCAGGGCGGGATCACTACCGTATTTACAACACCGGGCAGCGGGAATGTTATTGGCGGGACCGGGCGGGTGATTAAAACGGTTGGTAAGGTCGTCGACAAGATGGTAGTACGGGAGCCGGCCGGCCTTAAAACCGCCTTTGGGGAAAATCCCAAGCGGGTTTACGGTGACGATAAAAAAATGCCAATGACCAGGATGGGCACGGCGGCTTTGCTCAGGGAGAGTTTTGTTAAGGCGCAAAACTATCAGGATGCCCTAAACCGGGGTGAAACCCATAAAGATGAACACCCTGAACGAGATCTGCGGATGGAAGTTTTAGTAAAAGTACTCAACAAAGAAATACCGCTGCGGGCGCATGCGCATCGGGCAGACGATATAATGACTGCAGTCAGAATCGCGAAGGAATTTGATTTGGACTTGGTAATCGACCATTGTACGGAGGGGCACAAAATTGCTGCTGAGCTGGCAGAAGCAGGAATCCCGGCGACAGTAGGACCGTCGTTGTCAAATCGGGCAAAGATAGAACTTAAGGATGTAAGTTTTAAAACCCCGGGTATTTTGGCGGAGGCAGGGGTTAAGGTGGCCTTAATCACTGACCATCCTGTTGTTCCGGTTCAGTATTTACCCATATGTGCCGGTTTGGCCGTTCGGGAGGGAATGACTCAAGCTGCAGCCCTGAGGGCGTTAACAATTTCGCCGGCGGAGATTTTGGGTGTGGCCAATCGAGTAGGAAGCCTGCAACCGGGTAAAGATGCCGATGTGGTGATTTGGTCAGGGAATCCGCTGGAGCTGATGTCCAGGCCCGAGCTGGTTATTGTTGATGGCAATATTGTTTTTAGAAGAGAATAGGTTCTAAATATAACCGCATCTAAGAATAAAAAAACAGCCAACTCCGTACCGGTTTTGAAGTGTCTGTCTAAGGGCTTACTTCAAAGTGATACGGAGTTGGCTGTTTGGTTTGACTCATTTAAACCCAACGCAGCCCTTTAGGATAATGGTTTTTTAGCAGGTCACCGTCATATTTTCCCCAACCTAAAGGAAATCCGTCGACTGTGACAAGGTTCCAGCCTTTTTGTGCGGACAG
>DATAMA010000179.1:0-5731 GCA_036260765.1 Desulfobacteria bacterium
GCATAACGGACCACGCCCAGCAGGCCTTGGGTGATGTCGTTTTTGTTGAGTTGCCGGCAGAAGGCGAGCAGGTGCAAGCGGGTAAACCGTTTGGTGTGGTGGAATCGGTTAAGGCAGTTTCAGACATTTATTCACCGGTAGACGGGACGGTGAAAGCGGTAAATCATGCTCTCGAGGACTCGCCGGAGATTATTAACCGGGATTCATATGGGCAAGGCTGGATAATTGAAACGGAGTTAGCCGAGCCTACCGGCCTACCGCAACTGATGGATGCGGCCCAGTACGAACAGTTTGTGCGAGAGGAGGCCGACTGAGCATGCAATATCTGCTGCATACGGCGGAACAACGCCGGGAGATGCTTGAGCGAATTGGGGCGGCAACAACGCAGGAATTGTTTAACCTGATCCCGCAAAATATCAGGCTGCAGCGGCCGTTGCAGATCCCAGACGGTCTTCCGGAGCAAGAGTTGGTACGGCACATCCGGGAGTTGGCAGCGCAGAATGCAAATGTTGACGATTATCTTTCTTTTGTTGGCGCAGGGGCCTATGAGCACTATGTCCCCGGTATTGTCCAGGAACTTTTACAGCGTTCCGAGTTTTATACTGCCTATACCCCGTACCAGCCGGAAATCAGCCAGGGTACATTAACGGCAATCTATGAATTTCAGACCATGGTCTGCGAATTAATGGGAATGGATGTGGCCAATGCTTCAATGTACGATGGAGCCAGTGCTCTGGCAGAGGCGGCCCTGATGGCCTGTGAAATCACTGGGCGCAGCCAAATCATTGTCTCCCAGGCTATTCATCCGGAATACCGGGAGGTCGTACGTACTTATCTATACGGCCGCGGCATCGAGCTGCTGGAAATTCCCTATGCAAACGGCGTTTCGGATTTGTTGACGTTAGAGAAGCTAATCAGCAGTAAAACGGCAGCGATATTAATGCAAAATCCCAACTTCTTCGGCAATATTGAAATTGGCGAAAAACCGGCGGAAATTGCCCACGCAGCCGGAGCTTTGTTGGTAATGGCCGTCAATCCGGTATCACTGGGGTTACTGAAGGCACCGGGCGACTACGGTGCGGATATCGCAGTGGGGGAAGGACAACCGTTTGGCAGCCCGGTAAGTTTCGGCGGACCGTTTTTGGGATTGTTTGCTTGTAAAAATAAGTATATACGGCGCATGCCGGGGCGGGTAGTTGGGGCGACAACAGATAAAAACGGAAAACAAGCGTTTGTTCTGACGTTGCAGGCACGAGAGCAGCATATCCGGCGCGACAAGGCTACTTCCAACATCTGCTCGAATGAAGCCTTATGTGCCCTGGCCTTTACGATTCACTTAAGCTTATTAGGCAAACACGGAATTAGCCGACTTGCCCGCCTTAATCTGGAAAAAGCTCACTATGCAGCGGAGCGGATTGCCGGTCTGAACGGCTACTGTTTAGCCTTCCCGGCCCAGTACTTTAATGAATTTGTCGTAAAAACAGAGGTTGAGCCGGCCAAAATTAATGCTGCATTGCGGCAGGATCAGATCATCGGTGGTTTGGATCTAGGCCGATTTTTCCCGGAATTAGACCATCACCTGCTCTTCTGTGTCACGGAGACCAAGCGCAGACAGGATATTGACAGGCTGGTCGAGCGACTGGAGGGGATAAAATGAAAGATTATGAACCATCGATATTTGGCTTAAGTGTCAACGGGAGAACAGGCATGACCTTGCCACAACCGGATGTGCCCGAAGTACCGGCGGAAAGGCTGGTTCCGGAGGGCTTGCTCCGGGAGTCACCACCAAACCTGCCGGAAGTGGCAGAAGTAGATGTCGCCCGTCACTATACGCATTTGTCCCAGTTGAACTATGGGGTGGATACGGGATTTTATCCGCTTGGTTCTTGTACGATGAAATATAATCCGAAAATAAACGAACAACTGGCGCGGCTGACCGGATTAGCGAAAGCGCATCCGTATCAGCCGGAAGAACTGTGTCAGGGTGCCCTGGCGTTAATGTACAACCTGGAACGCTTTCTCGCAGAGATCAGCGGTATGGATCGGGTTACCCTTCAACCTGCGGCAGGAGCGCATGGTGAACTGACCGGGATGCTGATAGTCAAAGCCTACCACGCCGGGAGGGGTGACACCAAGCGCCGCAAGGTAATTGTTCCTGATTCCGCACACGGGACAAACCCTGCAACTGCGGCAGAATGCGGGTTTGAAGTTGTCCAGGTTAAGTCCGACGCTAGCGGAAGTGTAGACCTTCAGGCACTGAAAGGTATTGTTGACGCCGAGACGGCAGCATTGATGCTGACTAATCCTAATACGCTGGGCCTGTTCGAAGAGAGGATTGAAGAAATAGCCGCGGTTGTTCATCAGGCAGGCGGTCTGCTTTATTATGACGGGGCAAATGCAAATGCTATCCTGGGGATTGCCCGCCCGGGAGACATGGGGTTTGACCTGGTCCATCTAAACTTGCACAAGACCTTTGCCGCCCCGCACGGTGGCGGGGGCCCGGGCAGCGGCCCAGTGGGAGTAAAAGACTTTCTCGCTCCCTATCTGCCGCGGCCGACGGTTGAAATCAATCGGGATGAAAAGTATTTTCTCGATTTCAACAGGCCGCATTCGATTGGCAAAGTCCGAGCTTTTTATGGTAATTTCAGCGTCTTAGTGAAGGCTTACGCCTATATCCGGAGTATCGGGGTAAAAGGGCTTAGGCAAGTCAGTGAAGATGCGGTGCTTAATGCCAATTATTTGCTGGCAGTGCTCAAAGACTATTACCAGCCGGCGTATGAGCGGCGCTGTATGCACGAATTTGTGATCAGCGGAAAGGGACGGAAAGGCCACAATGTACACATGTTGGATGTTGCCAAGCGTTTGATTGACTATGGTTATCATCCGCCAACAATTTATTTCCCGTTAATTGTGGAAGAGGCGATGATGATTGAGCCAACTGAGACAGAAGGTAAAGAAACGCTGGATAAGTTCGCAGAAGCGTTAATTACCATTGCCGGTGAAGCCAGGTATAATCCGCAATTACTTGAAAATGCACCGTATTCAACCAGGATATCCCGTCCTGATGAGACCGCCGCGGCGCGCAAGCCTAAGCTGCGCTATCGACCGCAAAATCAAGTTTAAGTAGGTTGCTTGGTAGCGTCTATCCAACCGTGGTTAGGGCAAAATAACTGTCTTTAACCACGGTTGATTAATTACCTATTGATTACCTCGAACTAGAATTCAGGTATCTTGAATAATAAGGCCTAGAATAGTAAAAAATTTGCCGCAAATGGTCGCCAGGCAGGCCCAAAAAGTAGCAATTCGGTGATATAGTTAAAGGAAAAGGCCTTGACACAGGCCATATTGCGTGACAGGAGGAAAGAATGAAGATACTCTATGGAATATTAATTGGCCTCGGTTCGGGGTTCCTGGTTGGGCTGGTGATGATGGCGGCAGATGCCCTTTTTTATGGGAAATTTGTGCAAGAAACGCGCATGGCCAGAAAATATCAAAGTATGTTCACTCAGTTAATTGTGTTTATGTTTATCAGTGTTGTTTATGGCGGAATACAGGCAGCAATATTTCTCTGGTTAATGCCGCTTCTACCGGTTAACGTGATGTGGCGAGGGATTGTCTTTGGACTGATAAGTTATTTGATCTTAAGCCGGCACTTTGCTGAGGGCTTCGCGTTTATGAACCCGGAACTGTTTCCGACCAGGGTCTCTTTGTATCTGGCGATTGAATTTCTCGTTGCCTATGAACTACAGGGAGTAATCATTTCCCGTGGGCTGGCAATGCTATTATAAATCTGCTGCTGGGTGAAAGCGGTGATTCAAGTTTGAAAAAAAACAATTATTATAAAGCGTCTCTGGCCCTGGGACTGGCGGCAGCGGGCCTTCTGGCAACTTACCCCTGGCATACCGGTTTCCTGGGCGGCCTTTTGTTTAGTGGGTTTGCCGCCGCGACCATTGGGGGATGTGCCGACTGGTTTGCTGTTACAGCGTTGTTCCGGCGGCCGTTAGGTATCCGTCCGGGCAGGGTAATCCGTACCGAAATTATTCCCCGCAACCGCGAGCGGCTGTTTTCGGCTGCGGTAGATATGGTGCAAAATGAGCTGTTAACGGTAGACGTAATTAACAAAAAACTTAATGACCTGTATTTCTCTGATTTAATCATTCGGTACCTCGACGAGCATGGCGGCAAGCAGGATTTGGCGGAGGTGCTGGCAAGTATCGTAGAGGATATCCTGGCGAAAGCAGATCTGAGGTTGGTCAGCCGGCTGGTAGAGGATTTACTGAAAAGAAATGCGGCTGAGCTTGAACTTGCCCCATTTATTGCGCAGCTAATCGAATACAGCCGCGAGAAGGGATATGAGCAACGGGCAGTTGATTTTGTCCTGGAAGAAGCGCTGACCTTAGTAAGGCATCCCCAGACCGGCAGTTTAATCTTCCACTTAATCAGTGAAGCGCTCAGTGCTTACGAGAAAGGGATGGACCGGCGGAAATTTGTCAACAGCTTGCTGCTGGATCTCTCGCCCGTCGCGTTGGCCGAAAAGTCTCAGGCTGAGTTGCAGCTTAGGCTTGAGGAGATTAAATTAACGCCGGACCACCCGGCAAGGTTAAAATTAAGCGCGTTGATTGCGCAATTCATTGAAAAGTTGCAACATAACAAGGAATGGCAGGAAAAGGTCGAAAGCTGGAAATTGGGTCAGATAACTAATTTGCGGCTCACAAAACACATCAGCCAATTTATCGCCCTCAAACGCCAGGAATTAACCGCTGATCCGGCCCAACTGCAAAACTTGTTAACGTTTATTAAACAGCGTGTCAACGACGCCTTCGAGGGCTTCAAAAGGGATCAGGACAGGCAAAATCGCCTGGATAGCATGATTAAGGCAATTCTATCCGGTTGGTTTGAGGCCAGACACGGTCTGATTGGTAATCTGGTACGTGAAAGCCTGAGCAGATTCAGTGATGCCCGGCTTGTGGCGCTTATCGAGGAAAAGGCGGGTAACGATCTGCAAATCATCCGGATTAACGGAACGGTGGTCGGCGGCATAGCGGGGATGCTCATCTATCTCGCGACTTTCTGGTTAACCTGATTTCCGGCAGAGCTGCTGCCGGATCCGCTGAAAATAAAGGTGATTTCATGAACTACAGAAATAAAGCAAATATTACCCTGGTTGTAGTATTAATTGCGTTTGTACTGATAACTTTGGCAAGGTACTTAAACGGCAATAATTCTACTCTCCAGTTATTACATTTTGTGTTGGAAGCGGCGCTGGTCGGCGGAATTGCCGATTGGTTTGCGGTTACCGCGATATTTCGGAAACCTTTTGGGTTCCCTTATCACACAGCGCTCATTCCCCGTAACCGAGAAAAAGTAATCGGCGGTGTGAGCGCAATGGTTGAGAAGGACTTGCTAAGTCTTGGTTCGATTCGGCATAAACTTGCCGCTGTCCGCTATGATCAATTGATAATCAACTGGCTGGATCAAAACCCGGATGCCAGAAAATCAGCGGAGAAGTGGTGTGCGGGCTATCTTCAGGATTTAAGCCAAAAACTCGACCCAGCAGATATTGCCGGTCATTTGGTAGGATATGCACGGGAACACCTTGCCGCGCTGGACTTGCCACAGGAACTGCAGAAATTAGCTAATTGGGTGTTGGAAACGCAACAAGATGACAAATTGTTGGATTATCTTCTCGATAAGGCAACAGAAATAGCTGCACGCCCAGAAACAAGATCAC
>DATAMA010000217.1:0-7698 GCA_036260765.1 Desulfobacteria bacterium
ATGATAATAGGTCAACTGGGTATGTCAGTCTGATATTAGTCTGTTTGTTTTTATCGTTTAATAACCGGGCTTCATGATCTGACTGTAGCGTTTTCCGTCTGGCTACGGATATTTTGGTATTGCGCTTTGTGCATTGTGTTCTGCTTTTTGGCAGAAACTAGCCTGAGATACTTTAGCTGGGAGAGTGCTAGCATGGTTCGATATCTAAACAATCGTAGACAGAAAAACCAGTCTAGCAATGGACAGGAACAAGGGCAGATGCCAAACGGTCCCCAGCCTTCTCAACCCCAAAACCAGGGAAATGGGCAGCAGAGCCAGAGTTCTGCATCGAACCAGGCTCAAGACTCCTCCGGCCAGGAGCAGACTCCGTCTACCCAGGACAGCCCAACTACTGCAAGGTTGTCAACGTTGTGGCAGATGGTTAAAAAACTATTGACGTATCATCCTATGGAGATGGACGATACGTTTTCCTTAGGCGGGCGGCGGATTGAGCAGAACCCGATTCCGCAGCCGGGGGGACAAAACGGCAATTCCCAAGCAGTAGGGCAAATCGGACAAGCCGGGGTCGGAAGTGCACAAAAACAGAGGCGTCCCGGACAAATAGTGCGGGGAAGCGCTCCCCGTAAAACGCAGGGTCCTCAAGGCAGCCAGGGCTCGCAGGGAAACCAGGGTCAGCAAGGCGGCCAAGCCCTGCAGGGTAATCAGAAACCGCAGGGGGGCCCGGGGCAGGAGGCTAGCCAGTACGCGCAGGGCCAGGGCCCTCAAGGCAACCAGGGTCCCCAAGGCGGCCAAGGTCCCCAGAGTGGCCAGGGTCCGCAGGGCAATCCCGTAACTGCCAATCAACAGAATCAAACTGCGAATCAAGGACAAGTTGTGCCAAGTCAACAACCAGGCGACCTCCAGCTTCCTCCGCCATCAAATACTGCGCCTTTTTTTCAACTGCCTCAAAATAACCCGGCACTTAATACGGCGGGACGGACAATTAGGCATACCCAACAAGGCGGTACACCGCCAGGAATGCAACCTGTCCCAGTTGAAGATCAGATTCACTTTGAGCTTGATAAGAACCTGGAACATGTTAAACGAAAGTTTAATATGCCCATCAATAAGGGCTTTACGATTCGCGAATTCCTGATTGGGTTCGAGACCCCTTCGCGTGCCTTTATCCTGTTTACAGAAGGCTTGGCTGACAAAACAATTATTGACAACTTCATTCTTAAACCGTTAATGGTGTTGAGCGGTTTGGACCGGTATAGTCCGCTCAATCCGATGGCCGTAGTTAAAGAACGGCTGGTTACGGCTAATCAGGTGGAGGAAAAGTTCAGTTTTACCGAGGCAATCAACAGTGTATTGATGGGTTCTACGGCCTTGTTTGTTGATCGGGCAAATTCCGTACTGCTGACGGAAACCAAGGGCTGGGAGCACCGTCCGGTTGGGACACCTTTGGTGGAAAATGTGGTGCGGGGGCCGCAAGAAGCCTTTAATGAAGTAATGATTTCCAATGTGGCGCTGGTGCGCAGCCGTCTGCGTACGGAAAACTTGGTCAGCGAGATGTTTAAAGTCGGTAATCTAAGTAAGGCCGATGTCGCCGTGATGTATTTAAAAGATTTAGCCAACCCAGCGATTGTCCAGGAAGTACGCAGACGGTTGGAGGCGATACGGCAAAACGTTAATTACGTCCCCGATACCGGCATGCTGGAACAATTTATTGAAGATGACCCGCTGTCCCCGATGCCACAGACGTTGACCACCGAACGTCCGGACCGGGTGGCCGCATTCCTGGCCGAGGGTCATGTCGCAATACTTATGAGCAGCACACCGTTTGCGATGATTGTGCCGGTAAATTTCTGGGGCTTGTTGCATTCACCGGAGGATATTTACGTACGTTGGCCATATGGTAGTCTAATGCGCATCATACGTGTTATCTCTCTGTTAGTTGCCTTGTTATTTCCAGCGCTATATATCGCGATTGTCAATTATCATCAGTCAATGATTCCGCCTGATTTACTATACGCAGTAGCTGCAGCCCGCGAGCGGGTACCGTTCCCGGCCGTTGTCGAGGTTTTACTGATGGATTTCTCCTTTGAGCTGATTAGGGAAGCGGGAATTAGGATTCCGAGTGTGATCGGCTCAACGATCGGTATTGTCGGAGCCTTGATTCTTGGCCAGGCGGCTGTCCAGGCGGATCTGATTACCCCGCCGGTGATTATCCTGGTCGCTTTAACCGGTTTAAGCTCGTTTGCCATCCCAAATTATAATTTGTCTTTCCAGATCCGCATTTTGCGCTTTGTCTATCTAGCGGCAGCGGCGATGGCAGGTTTCCTCGGTGTTGGCATATTGATGGTTGTCCATATGTGTGTGTTGAGCAGTACCAAATCATTTGGGATGCCGGTGTTGGCGCCTGCATCGCCAAACAGGCCGAGCAAGGACACGGTATTGCGGGCGCCATTGTTTAGGATGGAATCAGTCTCCAACACTGTTCGCCCGCTTAAGAGCCGGCGGGAGCCGAAGGTGGCACGGAGTTGGGACCCCGCATCACAGCGGCAGGGGGGAGAAAAAGATGGTTAAGCAGGGACATATCGGCACCACGGAACTGCTCGCGTTGTTGATCATTTACCAATCAATATTGATGTTTTATAACTTGCCTACGGCGCTGGCGATCCGGGCAACCACCGGAGCATGGCTGCTTAATATTCTGGTGTGTGCCGCAAGCATCTCGTTTTATCTTCCCATACATTTGCTGATCAAACGCTTTAATTATGCCCCGCTGCCGGAGATTGCCTATGCCGTGCTGGGGAAAGCAGGTGGGATTGGCGTCACTTTAGTGGTAAGCGGATTTTTCCTCTACCTCTTTACCATGTTCCTGAAACTGTTTGCCGGGGCGATAGGCGTAACCATTCTCCCGAATACGCCGGTTTCTGTGATCATATTGATCAGTATAATCGGGATCATAGCCGTCTCTTTCTATGGAATGGAGGGTGTAACTAGAACGGCTTTAATTTTCCTGCCATTTGTCGTGCTTGGGTTTATCCTGACCATTATTCTGTCTGTTCCCGAGCTAGATTCAGCGGGAATGTTTCCGTTATTGGGTGTACCTGTCCAGGATCACCTTTCGCACGCAGGCCTGCTTGGCCTGGTCGTGCATGAAACGTTATCGCTAAGCGTTGTTGCGCCGTATGTACGCAAAGGAAAGAGCTTGTCAAAACTATGCGTATGGACTTTGGTAATTGTCGCTGTAGTATCTACTATTCTTGTCCTACTCTGTCAGTTGCAGTTTATTTATCCGGGATTGAAGGAGATCCCTTATCCCTTGTACCAACTGGTACGAATGATTTATGTCGGCCGTTTCATCCAGCGGTTGGATGCAGTATTCGTGCTGTTGGCAATTGTCTCAAGTACGATCCAGATGAGCTTTATCTTTCAAATCACTATGCTTTCCCTGGCTCAAGGTCTGCGGCTTGATGATTGGCGACCGTTAATTATGCCGGTGGCCATCATTGCTTATGCGCTGACGTTTTTATTCTTCAGCCCGGAAAGCATTACAACGTGGTACTACTCAATCGGTAATTCTGTGCTTACGGCGTGTGTTACGCTGACCGTACCGCTACTCATCTTTTTCGTTAGTTTGGCTCGGGGAAAAAGGGGGAGGAATCTTGCTCAAAACACGACTTAGTTTGCTGATGATGTTAGTGCTGATTATCCTCCCCCTTACGGGCTGCTGGGATAAGCTGGAATTGGAGGAACAGGCTTATGTCGTTGCCTTGGGGTTAGATCTTGCCCCTGACAACAATAGGATTGTCACTGCTCAGTTTGTAATTCCGTCTAAACTTGCCGGGGGAACATCAGGAGGGGGCGGCGGTGGAGGCGGGGAAGAGAAAAGCTTCTTTAACATCAGCGTCAAGGCCGATAGCATTTATTCCGGCTTGGATTTGATTCAGACCAGCGTATCGCGTCGTATTTCATTGTTACAGTGCCGAGCAATTTTCATAGGTGAAGATGTGGCCAAGGAAAGCGTCAGGCAACCTTGTGGGCTTATAGCCCGTTACCCCGAATTGCGCCGCACCAACTTTTTGGCTGTGGTACCGGGCAGTGCCAAAAATTTTTTGTTTAAGAATGTGCCAACGATGCAGTCCAACGTTGCCAAGTATTATGAAGAGTTATCCAGGGCTAATCAGTACACCGGCTTTACCACCTTGAGTACCGTTCAACGTGTTATCGAGGGAATAGAGTCTCCCGGCGAAAGCGCTATCGCTACCATGGCTCAGGTTAACCAGGGAAGCTCTGAACAACCGAATAATCCCAATGTACTGCCCGGGGAAGTGGCACGGGATGATGGCGCTGCAAAAACGGACTTTGTTGGGGTTGCTGTTTTCCGTAAGGATAAAATGGTCGGTAAACTTGGTAAGGAGGACGCGAAGCTGCTTAATATGCTCCGGGGCGAATGGAAGATCGGCTTGTATAGTATTCAAGACCCGAAAGATCCTAAGCACACAGTCGGGATTAACCTTCGGCAAATTGCGGCCCCTGAGGTAAAAGTAGACCTTGAAGCTAACCCAATACAGGTTAATGTTAAGCTCAAACTAGTCGGTACGCTGGTTTCACAGTTTTCCGCAGTTGATTATACCTTGCCGGAGAACCTAGAACTCCTGCGGAACAGGCTCCAAGAGGATCTTATAACTAATAGCGAGGTCTTAATTGAGCGAGCTCAAACGGAGTTTCAAGCGGATATCTTCCGATTTGGCAATTTAGCGGTTCGGCAGAAATTTCTCCTTTGGAAGGATTGGGCAGATTTTAATTGGGAAAGACAGTTCCCGGAGACTAAAGTTAGCGTAGATATGGAAGTGCCAATCTTGTTGCAAGGGTTTGTCAATCAGCCGCCGCAGCCTGTTGATTAGGCGTATAAATACCGGCACCCCTTGGCAAATTAGTCAAGGGGTGCATTTATGCTGAGCGTTATTGTTCCAACATATAATGAGTCCCAAAATGTTTCCCTGCTCAGTTCGCTCGTTGCACAGGTTTTAGCCGCGATTGATTACGAATTGATATTTGTCGATGACAGTACGGATAATACACCGCAGGTCTTGGAGGAGCTGCGTGGCCAAGATAGCCACGTACGTTACCTGCACCGGGAAGGGGAACGTGGCCTTGGTACAGCGGTTGTTAACGGGTTCAGAATAGCCAAAGGAGAGTTTATCGCGGTGATGGATGCAGATTTACAGCATCCACCTGAGGCGCTGCCGGCGATGCTTAAGGCGATTCAGGCCGGGGCAGACCTGGTGATCCCCAGCCGGTTCAGGTCCGGTGGAAGCGATGGGGGACTGAAACTGCATCGCAAGCTGGTATCATGGGTAGCCAGAGTGTGCGGAAAGGTATTGCTAAAGCGGCTGCGGGGAATCAGCGACCCCACGGGGGGATTTTTTATGTTGCGCCGCCAGGTGATTGAGCGGGTGAGTCTAAACCCAATCGGCTGGAAAATACTGATTGAAGTTCTGGTTCGCGGAGACTATCAGCAGGTAGCCGAGTTACCGTATACGTTTGCACCGCGTGCTCACAATATATCCAAAATGGGATGGCGGGAACAATTTGAATATTTGCAGCATCTAATCCGCTTAGTAGAGCGTAGCCCCGAGGATAGACTTTTCTGGCAGACTGTTTACCGGGAGGTACTGGCCAGCTGTGTTGCGATCGGGGTATTCGCGTTTGCTTGCTACGTGGTTCCGGATCATGTTGCCGCCCTACTCGCGGCGCTTGCTTTCGTACCGGCTAACCGCCGGTTAAATTTGCCGGTAAAAGTAAAGCGCTTTCCCTTTGCTCCATACCGGATGTCGGCCCGCTATCCGGTTGCCGTGCTAACCTCCGGTGTGGGTTGGGTTTTACTATGCTACCTAGTGATAAACGAGCTGTTTAAACTTCCGCCGCTGCTGGCTTTTACCACAGGGGCCTTGGCCAGAACAACAGGAATCATCATCTCCGCCCTTGGGATCAACCTTTCTCCCCACCCCCTACGCAGCAAATAATTGCATTTGGTGTCAGGTTTAAATTAGTCATATGTCTATCTAGTGTCAGGTTTAAATTAGTCATATGTTCACGAGGTGCCTGACACCTGATGCAACACCTGACAAACACCGGATGAACAGCCGGTTTTACTTTGGACACGTTTTGGGGTAAAGTAAGTTTGACAAATTAGATCGGCCAAAGTTGGGAGAAATGGGGAACTTGGGGATTCGGGGAAGATTTGCACCCAGCCCGACCGGAGAAATGCATCTCGGCAATGCCTGGACAGCGCTGCTGGCATGGCTGCAGGTGAGGAGTCAGGGCGGGACAATGATCTTGAGAATTGAAGATTTGGACCCGGAACGCAGTAAACCTGCGTATGTGAGCCAGCTCTATGAGGACTTGCGCTGGTTGGGCCTCGACTGGGACGAAGGCCCTGACTCCGGTGGAGCAGATGGACCGTACCACCAGGCTGAACGACGCGACTTGTATCAACAGGCATTGGTACGGTTAACAGATTTGGGGTTAATCTATCAGTGCTTTTGTACCCGTGCAGAAATTCGCGACGCTGCGCTCGCTCCGAACGGGATAGAAACCGGCTTGGAATATCCGGGAACATGCCGCTTTTTATCGGAACGGCAACGGGAAGAAAAAAGAGGGGAAGGCCGCCGTCCCGCCTTACGGATCAAAGTGCCAGATGAACTAATTTCGTTTAATGACCTCTGTCAGGGGATGTTCCGCCAAAATTTAGCTAAGCAGGTAGGCGACTTTACGGTACAACGCGCGGATGGAATTCATGCCTATCAGTTAGCAGTGGTAGTGGACGACGGGTTAATGCGGATTAGTCACGTGTTGCGAGGAGATGACTTGTTGGCTTCTACTCCCCGGCAGATTTGGCTATATAATTTGCTGCACCTGCCAGTGCCGCAATTCGCTCATGTACCGTTGCTATATGGAGCAGATGGGCACCGTTTGTCCAAACGCCATGGTGACCTGGCGATAGCTGCATTGCGCCAAACTGGGGTAAAAGCGGAAAAGATCATCGGCTATCTTGCTTTCCTTGCCGGAATCTTGCCCTGTATAGAGCCCGTTGCGGCAAGGGAGCTGATCCCGGAGTTTCAGCTGGAGCGGCTTTCGGTTAAACCGATTAGGGTAGATGTTAGCCAGGTCTTGAGTTTAAAAGGGTAATAAGACGTAAAAAAGTCCGTACCACGATCGGTACGGACTTAACTGTAGGCGCTAGTTTCAGACCTCTTGTTCTCCAGTGTTGGTCAGCTTGTATTCTCCCTGTCTATTCTCCAGTTGTTTACGGGCAAGGGCGTTTGCCACTCGTTCGCTGTCCCCAAGGTGCAAGCCGTCAAGACGCCACTTGCGGAAGGTTTCCCAAAATTGCTGCTCGGAAATTCTCCGGGTGTATTGCTCTGCTTCTAAATCGTAGGGCCAAAATACGTCAACCCAGAGCGTGCCTTTGTTACTGAGGACAAGGACAAAATGAACCAGTTCAGGGTTCGGGTAAGCGATGTCTTTGACCAAGATGTGCGACCTGAGTTTACCGGGGAAGTTAGTTTGCAGATATTGCAATTTCATCCCTTCGTCTCCTTAGCACATGTAATTTTCATATTTGTCTTTAAACCCAACTTAATTGTAACATATTCAGATTAGTATGTCTTTATTAACTTGTCCATACAGAAAAAGTAGAACATT
>DATAMA010000149.1:0-2053 GCA_036260765.1 Desulfobacteria bacterium
ATAAAGGTTTCAGTGTCGTAGAGGCGGTAACCGCCTGCCCGATTTCTTACGGCCGCCGCAATAAGATGGGTAACGGCTACGACATGCTGATCTGGCAGAAAGAGCATAGCGTTCCCTTGGAAAAAGCAAAAAAACTTACTCCGTCAGAAATGGAAGGCAAGTTTGCAATTGGTGAACTATATAAATCAGATGCCCCCGAGTTCACAAGTGTTTACGAGCGTTTCATCGAGGAGAAGCAAAACAAGAACAAGGAGGAGCGACATCGTGGCGTCAAATAGTGAAATTATACTAAGTGGTACGGGTGGTCAGGGACTGATCTTGGCGGGCCAGATTCTGGCCGACGCCGTGATTAAAGATGGAAAAAACGCTGTCCAAACCCAGTCCTATGGACCTGAAGCACGTGGTGGGGCCAGTAAGGCGGAAGTCATTATCAGCGACGGAGAAATTGATTACCCCAAAGTCACCAAGCCCAACATACTACTTGTTATGAGCCAGGAAGCTCTTACAAAATACGCCGGCAGCATTAGTGACAACGGGACATTGATCATCGACAATACAAATATCGCCGACCAGCTTCCAAATGGTGCCAACATTTTTGCCGTGCCATACACGCGTATCGCCAAGGAAAACCTGGGTAAAGAAATGTTTGCCAATGTGGTTGCGTTGGGTGCTCTTGCAGCAATAACCGGTATTGTTTCCAAGGAATCACTGCAGTTGGCTCTGATGTCCCGGATACCACGGGGTACCGAAGCCTTAAACAAAAAGGCCCTGGAACTTGGCTGGGAAAGCGCACACCAGGTGGCAGCTTAGGGTTAACAGATAGTTGCTCTTTATAAGTAATTTTGTAATAACTTTTGTTTTACTTAATGTACACTATCGATCCGGGTATTCACCTTGGTCATTATACAATGGCAGAATAACCCTTACGCCTAATAACCTACGGTCAGAAAGAGGATATTTTCTGACCTGGGTTTAATGTGTGGGTTTTCAACGGTAAGTTTACTATTGCTATTTAGGGCGTCTAAACCACCCGTTGGGGGGGGTTGCAGGCGCTTTCATATTATATTTACGGCATTTAATATAATCATCAGGTTGGTTGTAAACAGGCAGAAAAAAATTAAAGAATAAATAATATTATAACTATAACCCGGGACTTATTTTAGGAGTACAAATCTATGTCAAGACTCGCCCAAGTCAGTGAAAGTGGTCAAAAAGTAGCAGAGGCTATTGCCACGGTACTAAAAGTTGATGTGGAGTTAATTGATACCGATCTGGTCCGTGTGGCCGGTACCGGTATAATTCGTTACGACGTTGGGACCAGGCTATTGCGGGGCCTGGTTAATAAACATGTTTTACAGACCGGCAACCATATTTTCATTAATGAGTCAGGCTTTCATGAAATTTGCCTGTCCTGTCCCCTGACCGGGCAGTGCTTCTACAAGGCTTCCATCGTTTATCCCATCACCGCCGGCTCGGAAACTATCGGGACCATCAGCTTGATTGCCTTTAATGATGAGCAAAAGGAAACCCTCGGGACCAACACCGATTCCCTTATCGAATTTATCGGCCGGATGGCGGACTTAATAGGCACCAAGGCATTGGAGAGCGAGATTTTAACGGAACGCATGGTAATGTCAAACCGGCTTGAAGCTGTTGTCGATTCTGTGGACGAATGCGTTATCGCCGTCAATAGCGAAGGCTTTATTACTCATTTCAACCGCTCTGCAGAGCGCGTCTTCGGAATCAGGAAGAAACAGATTCTTGACAAGGATTCCAAACAAATACTCCCCACCCTGCCCTTCTGGGAAGTGTTGCAGGACGGCAAGGGCTTCAATTCACGTGAGGTGTTTATTACTTACGAAGGGCGCAAGCTCCATCTCTTGAGCACTCTAAAACCCATCAAACTCGGCAACGGTCAGGTAGTCGGTGTTGTGGGCACCTTCCGGGATTTTAAAGAAACGCAAAAGCTCGCTTACGAAATCATGAGCAACCAGGAAATGATCGTTTTTGAAGACATCGTTGGCATCAGCAAGCCGATGCTGGAGATCAAAGC
>DATAMA010000220.1:0-9958 GCA_036260765.1 Desulfobacteria bacterium
GCGCGCATTTCTTGTACTACAAGCAATAATTGCCTGACAGAACAGTAACAGGCTTTTGTATAGAGGAATGTTATGCAATGACACTAGACGTACTGACAGTAGATCAATTGATCGATAAAGTAAAAGCAGTGAGCCCGGCCAGTGACCTCGGCTTGATTGAACGCGCTTATTCTTACGCGGCAAAGGCCCATGTCGGGCAAAAACGGCATTCAGGCGAGGAATTCATTCAACATCCCCTCGCTGTAGCGATGATCCTTACGGAACTGGAATTAGACCAGATTACGATTGCAGCAAGTCTTCTGCATGACGTTGTGGAGGATACCGGGGTAACGCTGACCGATATCGAAAAGGAGTTTGGCAGCGAGATTGCCCTTTTGGTTGACGGTGTGACTAAATTAAGCCGGATTGAATACAAGTCCAAAGAGGAACACCAGGCGGAAAACCTGCGCAAAATGTTTTTGGCGATGGCTAAGGATATCCGGGTGATTTTAATTAAGCTGGCAGACCGGCTGCATAATATGCGGACGCTGAGCTACCACACCGAGGCCAAACAGCGTGAATGCGCCCAGGAGACCCTGGAAATATTTGCGCCGCTCGCTAACCGGCTGGGTATTCACCGCATTAAGTGGGAACTTGAGGATCTGTCTTTCCGGTTTCTCGAAAACGAGAAATACAAGGAATTAAGCAGCAAGATCAACATGAAACGGCGTGAACGCGAGAGCCATATTAATACCGTGATTGAAGAAATCAGAGGTAAACTGACTTCGGTCGGGATTAAGTGCGACATCGATGGCCGCCCTAAGCATTTTTACAGCATCTATAATAAAATGATAACCCATGGTAAGGAACTGGCGGAAATCTATGATCTCACGGCGATTCGGGTGATTGTCGACAGTGTTAAGGACTGTTATGGGGCGTTAGGGTTGATTCATACCATGTATAAACCCATCCCGGGCCGGTTCAAGGATTATATTGCCATGCCCAAGCCGAACATGTACCAGTCCCTGCACACCTCGTTGGTTGGCACGCAAGGGGATTTGTTTGAGGTGCAGATCAGGACCTGGGACATGCACAGGACCGCCGAATACGGCATTGCCGCGCATTGGAAGTACAAGGAAAACCCGAAGAATGCCAATGCCGGATTCGATCAGAAATTATCCTGGTTGCGCCAATTGCTGGAGTGGCAAAACGATTTACGGGATGCCCGGGAATTCATGGAATCGCTAAAAATTGACCTGTTTGCGGACACCGTGTTTGTGTTTACGCCCAAGGGTGATGTCGTGGAATTGCCGGCAGGTTCCTGTCTGGTCGATTTTGCCTACCGGGTTCATACTGATGTGGGGCATCGTTGTGTCGGGGCAAAAATCAATAACCGGATTGTACCCCTCGATACGGTGCTAACCAACGGTGACATCGTGGAGATTCTGACCTCTAAGCAAGGCAACGGGCCCAGCCGCGACTGGTTGTCATTTGCGAAAACATCCCAGGCGAAAAATCGGATCCGGGCCTGGTTCAGAAAAGAAAAACGGGAAGAAAATATTGTCCGCGGGCGTGACTTGCTGGAAAAGGAATTACGGAAACTGGCAGTCGAACCGGGAGAAATACTCAAAAGCGATAAGCTGATTGACCTGGCTAAATCGTTCAATTTTACAACGGTTGACGATCTCCACGCTGCGTTGGGCGATGGAGCGCTGACGGTTAACAAGATTCTTAACAAACTTAAAGACGACATTACCCGGGAACTGAAGCGTACCGGGATCAAACCGGCAAATTCGCAGCCGGAGGTTAAGCCCTATTCCCAGTTCGGCAAGCCATGTCAAGGTGTACGCGTGAAGGGCGTTGATAACATTCTGATTCGCTTTTCGCGTTGCTGCAATCCCTTGCCGGGTGACGAGATCACGGGCTTTGTAACCAAGGGCCGCGGGGTATCGGTACACCGCAAAGACTGTATCAATATGCTCCATCTCGATGTTGAAGGGCGCTTGGTAGAAATCGTCTGGGATGAGCAAACCCAGGCGGCTTACCAGGTAGAGATGGAAATCCACGCAATCGATCGGCCGCGCCTAACGCTGGATATCATGAATGCGGTAGCGGATACCAAAACGGTTATCAATGCCATTAATGCCAGGGCAACGAAGAATAAGCGGGCCCTGATTAATATGAAGATCGAAATTCGTAATTTGGAGCATTTCGAACAGGTTAAACAGAAGATTAAGCGCGTCAAGGATGTATTGGATGTAAGCCGGGTTACACCCGGCGGCGCTCAGGATGGTGAATTTTAATGCGGGCAGTTTTACAGCGGGTTACGAGCGGCAGGGTCTCGGTTGGCAATAGCGTCACTGGGGAAATCGGGCCGGGTTTGGTCATCTTGCTCGGGGTAGGTAAGGAAGACTCGGAAGCGGACGCCAAGTATCTTGCGGATAAGTTGGTAAACCTGAGAATTTTCCCCGACGCAGATGGAAAAATTAATTTAAGTGTAAAAGACGTTGGCGGCCGGCTTTTAGTAGTCTCGCAGTTTACGTTGTATTGGGATTGTCGCAAGGGGCGGCGCCCCAGTTTTGACCATGCGGCGTCGCCAGATCAGGCTAAACCGCTGTATAATTATTTTGTCAGTTATTTACGGGAACTTGCCATGGAAGTGGAAACAGGCGAGTTCCAGGCGGATATGTTGGTAGAGATAAATAACCAGGGCCCAATTACCGTTCTATTAGACAGCCGACGAGAGTTCTAAGGAGGGGTGAAATTTGCAGATAAAAACGATACCAGTGGGAGAAATTGGCGCTAACTGTTACATTATTGCTAACGAAGAGATAAAAACGGCACTGATTATTGACCCGGGGGCAGAGGGAAAGAAGATTCTCGACGCTGTTGCTGAACTGGATGTTCAAGTGGGAGCAATCATAATTACGCACGGCCACCTTGATCACATCGGAGCGGTAGGTGAAATTAAGCAGGAAACCGGCGCGGCCGTCTTAATTCATGCGCTTGATGCGCCCTGTTTAATCGAACCGAAGCGCAATCTTTCGTTCTTTTTTGGCTCTCCGTTTAAGACTAATCCTGCGGACATTATGCTTGAGGATGGGCAGGATATTAACCTTGGGTCGCTTAGCTTCAAAGTACTGCACACCCCTGGGCACACGGTCGGAGGTGTTTGCCTCAGCTTCGCCGGCGGGATAATCACCGGGGACACCTTGTTTGCCGGTTCAGTCGGTCGAACCGATTTTCCAGGCGGTTCTGCCGAGGCCTTGCTGAAGTCAATCAAGGAAAAAATCCTGGTTTTACCGCCGGAGACCGTTATTTACCCGGGGCACGGCCCACAGAGCACGATCGCGGAACAACTGGAAAATAATCCGTACCTATGACAGTGAGGATGCTAGGATCGACCGAACTTACCCGCGCCTGTCAGGATTTATCGATCGAATTCGCCAGGTTTAAAGCACAGGACTTGCGCGTAGAGGTTGAGGACAGGTCTGATCAGGAACAACTGATGGCTGTCTGTCGGATAAATGAGGGGCACTGGTATCAGGCTATAGCTAAGCCGGCTGACTATTGCGTTGCAGAGCAGGGCAGGGTGTTGAAACGATTGGCCAAGGCCGCTTTTGTCAAAGCATTGGCGGAATTCTGCCCTGAATTTCGGTTGCCCTGGGGGATATTGACAGGTATTCGTCCAACCAAGGTAATTCATCGCTTATTTGATGCCGGAATGACGCTACCAGAGGCAGCAAACATCTTACAGGAAAATTATTTAATTGCGCCGGAGAAAATCAGGCTCGGCTTGGAGGTAGCTGCCTTACAGCGCAGGTTTCTACCGTCCCCGCAGGCTGCCCGGAATCTAGTGAGTGTTTATCTCGGCATACCTTTTTGTCCCAGTCGTTGCGCTTACTGTTCTTTTCCCACCGCGCTGCGGCCTGAACACGGGTTAGGCCGGTACCTTGCCGTCCTTGGCGAGGAGATTAAAGCAGTCGGTGCCGATTTAGCAAAACGGGGGATAGGTGTTCAAGCCGTTTATATTGGGGGGGGTACCCCAACTGTCCTCGATGAGAGGGAGCTGGAAGGTTTGCTGGCAGCTTGTCAGGAGAACTTCCTTTTGGCACAAACCGTTGAATTTACGGTAGAAGCCGGCAGGCCGGATACACTTAATCAGGCCAAATTAGCAACAATGCTGCGTTCAGGCGTCAACCGCCTAAGCATTAACCCGCAAAGCATGGTTCAAAAAACCTTGGACCGAGTCGGTCGCTCGCATACGGCGGCGCAGGTAGTCGAAAGCTTTCAGCTTGCCAGGGAGCTGGGCTTTGACAATATCAATATGGATTTGATTTTGGGGTTGCCCGGTGAATCATTGGCAGATGTACGGTTCAGTTTAGCCCGGGTTGCCGAGTTGGAACCAGATAGTATCACGCTGCATGCCTTGGCGATTAAACGGGTTTCGCAACTGCATGAACAAGAATTCAGGTTAGCAGGTTACCGGGAGGCTGCGGCGATGCAGGAGACGGCTGAACAAGCCGTGCGTTCGCTGGGAATGCGCCCATATTATCTCTACCGGCAAAAACAAATCAGCGGTAATTTGGAGAATATCGGATATGCTAAGCCCGGTAAAGAATCTGTCTACAATATCCAGATTATCGAAGAAAGACAGACGATTGTAGCGCTTGGTGCCGGGGCAGCCAGCAAAATTGTTAACCCGAACGACCGGAGTTTAACCAATGTGCCTAATCCCAAACAACCTGATGTTTACTACCGCCGCTGGGAAGAAAAGTGGCAGGAAAAACTACGATTGTTCGATTCAATCAGGTCGGGCGGGAATTAGGTTTTAAATTTACAGTCTGGACAAAATATTGTATAATAATCTTCATTATCAGATATCCTTAAAGCAAAATGGCGATGAAGAGAAGAACCCGGGAAATTGGTTCCTTCAGGAAGAAACCGACGTGATTGAAATCGGTTTTAGGCAACCGGCCGGGTTGAACAACTCAGAGCAGCCTGTTCGAACGCTGTGCCAATTAGGGCAGGACGGTTGACCTCGTTAGCGGTCAGATAGTTGGGTTTAAAGACTCATTAACTAGGGTGGTACCACGGGAGCAACCTCTCGTCCCTTTTGCGGGCGAGGGGTTTTTGTATGAAGATCGATAATTGGGGGGTTGACAATGCTTACACAAAGGCCGAAAGGTACAAATGACTTTTTACCCGGTCAGGTGGAAAAGTGGCAGTTTATTGAATCCACGATCAGAGAAATTTGCCGGCAGTATGGATATGAAGAGGTAAGAACCCCGATCTTTGAACATACTGAACTTTTTAACCGCGGCGTAGGTGAGACTACCGATATTGTTGAGAAAGAAATGTATACCTTTGCGGACAAAGGTGACCGAAGCATTACCCTGCGGCCGGAAGGTACTGCCTCGGTCTGCCGGGCCTATGTAGAGAACAAACTTTACGCCGGGCCACAGCCGGTTAAACTCTATTACGTCGGGCCGATGTTCCGGTATGAAAAGCCTCAGGCAGGGCGATTCCGCCAGTTCCATCAGTTTGGCGTCGAAGTGTTTGGCGCCACAAGTCCGGCGGTTGACGCGGAGGTTATCACCCTGGCGATGGACTTCTACAGGAGACTGGGACTGAAGAACCTCGAAGTACATATCAACAGCGTGGGATGCCCGAAGTGCCGCCCGATCCACAAGGAAAAACTTAAGGAATTTCTGCGGCCGAATTTGGCGAATTTTTGCCGCAATTGCCAGGGGCGGTTTGAGCGGAACCCCTTGCGGATGCTGGATTGTAAAAGCGAGGTCTGTCAGAAACTGAGCGCAGGAGCGCCCACAACAACCCAGTGTTTGTGTGATGACTGTGCGGCGCACTTTGAACAAGTAAAAAGTTATTTGGATCGGGCCGGTATCCGGTATAAGGTCGATGAACGCCTGGTTAGAGGCCTGGACTATTACACCAAAACAGCATTTGAGATCATGGTTGATGAAATCGGAGCCCAAAGCGCGATTTGCGGTGGGGGACGCTATGACGGCCTAATTGAACAGCTGGGTGGTCCGGCTGTGCCGGGAATCGGCTTTGCCCTGGGGATGGAACGAATTTTTTCCGCGCTGGCCGTTCAGGAAATTGAAATTCCCTTGCAAAGTAAATTGGATGTATTTATCGCGGCGCTGGGAGAAGAAGCGTCCCGCGAGTGTTTTCGGCTTCAGCTCCAGCTGCGTCAGGCTGGCCTTAAAGTAGATATGGATTATCTTGCCCGGGGTCTGAAGGGGCAGTTAAAGGCGGCAGACCGGTTGAAGGCAAAATTTGCGCTGATCATTGGTGACAAAGAACTAGCTCAGGGGGTTGCCTTGGTCAGGCAGATGGATGGCGGAGAACAAGCCGAGATTAAGCTGACAGATGTGGTGGATTACCTTAAAGCTAATTGTTAAGTATCAAGCATAGACAAGCTTACTTGGGCGAGAAAATTAGGGGGAAGAAGTTATGACAAACGGTTTGCACCGCAGCCACCAGTGTGGGGACTTAAGGTTAGCGGATACCGGCAGTGAAGTAGTCCTGGCCGGATGGGTACAGAAACGGCGTGACCACGGCGGCCTGATTTTTGTTGATTTGCGGGACCGCTCTGGGCTAGTCCAGGTCGTGTTTAATCCGGAAAATGGCCTAGAAGCCTTCAAACTGGCGGAAAGTGTGCGTAACGAATATGTTCTGGCTGTCCGAGGCCAGGTTAGACCGCGTGAGGAAGGTACCATAAATCCAAATTTGGCCACGGGCGAAATTGAGGTTTACGCGAAACAGGCCGAGATGTTGAATGCGGCAAAGACTCCGCCTTTTTATATCGTGGATGACCTGAACGTTGACGAGAATCTGCGTTTGAAATACCGCTATCTGGACTTACGCCGGCCTCAAATGCAGCGAACCTTAATGTTGCGGCATCGGGTTACCAAAGCAATGCGCGATTTTCTCGACGCGGAAGGATTTTTGGAAATTGAAACGCCGATGCTCACCAAAAGCTCACCGGAAGGAGCACGGGACTATCTCGTGCCCAGCCGGGTCCACCCGGGAGAGTTTTACGCTCTGCCCCAGTCGCCGCAAATATTCAAACAACTGCTGATGGTAGCCGGAATGGAAAAGTATTTTCAGATTGTCCGGTGCTTCCGGGATGAGGACTTACGGGCAGACAGACAGCCGGAATTTACCCAGCTGGACATGGAAATGTCTTTTGTTACCGTAGAGGACGTGATCTCGTTAATGGAGAGGTTGATTGCCCAGGTGTTCAAACAGGGCGGTGTTGAAGTAAGTTTGCCGATTAAGCGGCTCACCTGGCAAGAAGCAATGAACCGGTTTGGTTCGGATAAACCGGACCTGCGGTTTGGCATGGAGCTTACCGATATTTCCGATTTGGCGGCGGACAGTGAATTCAAGGTATTTGCGGATGTTGTGAAAAAAGGCGGTCAGGTTAAAGGCCTAAATGCCAAGGGTTGCTCAAGCATGCCGAGACGGGAAATTGATGGGCTGGTTGATTTTGTCCGGGTCTATGGGGCAAAAGGGCTTGCCTGGGTAGTCTTGACACCGGAGGGCGTGAAATCACCGATTGCCAAGTTCTTTACGGCAGAACAAATGAATGCGATTATCGACCGCCTGCAAGGCGAGGTAGGGGACATTCTGTTCTTTGTGGCCGATAAACCAAAAGTCGTTGCGGATTCCTTGGGGCATCTGCGTCTGGAATTAGGCGAACGGTTAGGTTTAATCGACCCTGATCGCTATGAATTTGCCTGGATTACGGAATTCCCATTGTTCGAATATGATGAAACAGAGAAACGCTGGACAGCGATGCACCACCCATTTACCGCGCCAATGGACGAGGATTTGCCGTTGATGGAAAGCGACCCCGGTAAGGTAAGGGCTAAGGCCTATGATTTAGCGTTGAACGGGGCGGAAATCGGCGGCGGCAGTATCAGAATCCACCGCCGCGATGTCCAGGAAAAAATGTTCGCTTTACTTGGCCTGTCCGCGGAAGAAGTTGCGGATAAGTTTGGGTATATGCTAGAGGCCTTTGAGTATGGCACGCCGCCGCATGGTGGGTTAGCGTTTGGCTTGGACCGGGTTGTTATGGCGCTGGCCAAAATTGATAATATCCGGGACGTTATTGCTTTCCCTAAAACCCAAAGCGCATCCGATTTAATGGTTGAGGCTCCGTCACAGGTCGCGGGCAAACAGCTAAAGGAACTGCACATTAAGCCGGATGTTATTAAAAAATAATACCAGTAATCAGAGTGCGGTTTTTCGGCAACACTAAAGACATACCGACAGCGTAATCAGTCGGTTGGACAGGATACTTGAAGCAAAAATTTAAGTATGCTAACATATAACTACAAATATTTACATTACCCTACTGTGTGCGTGAGCACGCCGGTCGTTTTGAGCCAACACATTTACAACGGGAATCCGTTCTCTGGGCGCAGCATGCATGCCTCTTACGCGGAGGAACCATAAAACGCTCAGGAGGATACCCACCTGCGATAGGCAGGTTCAAAACCCGGTTCCACGGCATAGGTGGGGTTACTTCGTAAAAGTTTTAAGCAGCGCCTTTTGGCGCTGCCGTTTACTATATTGGCTAAAAAACCGTGCAGGAGAAATAATGGAAGTGAGATATCATGCAGCATAAATTTTCACGCACAGAGTTAATTATTGGGGCACAAGGGTTAGAAAAGCTAGCTAACAGTAAAGTGGTTGTTTTTGGTGTCGGCGGGGTGGGCTCTTATACGATTGAAGCATTAGTCAGAGCCGGAATTGGCGAACTGGTTATGGTCGATTACGACGAAATTTGTCTAACAAATGTCAACAGGCAACTGCATGCCCTGCATTCCACAGTGGGAAAGACTAAGGTGGAAGTAATGAAAGAGCGGGCATTGGATATCAATCCAGGCCTAAAAGTAAGCGCCGTTAAAGAATTTTACACGAGCGAAGCTGCCGACAAGTTCTTGACGCCTGATGTTACTTACGTAGTAGATGCCATTGATACGGTTAAAAGCAAAATCAGTCTTGTGCTTGAGTGCAAGCGGAGGGACATTCCGATTATCTGTAGTATGGGGGCCGGTAACAAGTTAAATCCTACCGCCTTTAAGGTAGCGGATATTTCCGAAACGAGGATCTGTCCGCTCGCCAAAGCAATGCGTAAATTACTGCGGAAACAAGGGATTGAACGCGGAGTCAAAGTGGTATATTCGGCGGAAACACCTCTAACGCCAAACCTGGCTGAATTTGACTGTAAGGTAAACTGTATTTGTCCGAATAAAAACGGGCATTGTACGAAAAAACGGCAAATCCCCGGCAGTATTTCCTTTGTCCCTTCTGTCGTGGGTCTAATCATTGCCGGCGAAGTGGTCAACGATATCTTGCAGGCCTAAATCTGCTTGGTTGACACCAATAGGCCCGGGTTATTATAATGGAATCAAATACCCCATGGGGGTACACGGGAGGCCGTTATGCATCCATATTCACAGAGCAAAGAAGACTTAATCCGCCGCTTAAAAAAAGTAGAGGGACAGGTTAAAGGCATTCAGCGGATGGTCGACAACGACAAATACTGTGTAGACATCCTGGTCCAGATTGCCGCGGTCAAGGCCGCGATTAACAAAGTTGGGACGATCATCCTGGAGCAGCACACGCGCGGGTGCGTTAAAAATGCGATTGAAAACCAGCAGGGTGATGACGTAATCGAAGAGCTGATTGATGCTATCGGCAGGTTTATGAAGTGAGCAGAGATATTAATAAGGCTGTGGGTTAAGCATGGACTTGTTTGACGTTGCGAGAGAGAATATGTTGCAACGGGAAAGCCCGTTGGCTACACGGATGAGACCGCGAACATTAGATGAATTTGTTGGACAGGCTGAAATTATTGGACCAGGCAAATTGTTACGCCGGGCGATTGAGGCAGACCAACTGACCTCGCTGCTTTTTTACGGCCCGCCAGGTACCGGTAAAA
>DATAMA010000225.1:0-3238 GCA_036260765.1 Desulfobacteria bacterium
GGTTAGGAGTGAGGAAACATTTTTAATTAAGGCCTGATAAGCTGTGGTATCGTGATAACCTTGGGTCAAAACCAGCACACATTTTTTGCCGTGCGGTACCCGGCTGACCTGATCCGGACCGGTAAAGGCATACAAACGGTCGAGAAACAGCTTTGTTTGTCCGGTAAGATAGGCCATGTAAACCGGCGAACTCACGACCAGGACATCTGAAGCCATGATTTCAGCGTATAGCGGGGACAAGTCGTCTTTTTGGTCGCAAACCCCTTCTTGTTTACACTTGCGGCAGCCTTGACAGCCCCGAAATTCAAGCTCAGTGAGCAGGTATGATTTAGTTTCTGCTCCGGCAGCTTGCGCACCGGCCAATAACTTGTCCACAATGAATCGGGTAGTACCGTCGGCGCGGGGGCTGCCGATAAAAGCGATAAATCTCATAATTTAACTCCTCCCAACTAAGACTGCGGTAAATATGTTCATGCATATATGATAAAAGTTTTACAGTATTTTTAAAAGTAATTTCTTAATTTGCGTGTTTTAAGTATAATGCGTGAATTTTCTTTCAATTCATTGACGTTGGTGCTAAAATAAAAAAAGGTTAAATCCCGGAGGAATTTACGTGTTTTTTCTAACTGTGACAGATCATTTTGATGCCGCTCATTTTTTAAGAGATTACCCCGGAAAATGTGCACAGATCCACGGCCATCGCTGGACGGTGGAAGTCACCGTCAGCGGTCAACAGCTGGATAACATCGGTATGCTGGTTGATTTTAAACACTTAAAAAATGTGCTTAAGGATAAACTGGCTGAATTTGACCACCACCTGATCAACGAACATGAACCATTCGTCAACTTAAACCCCACGGCAGAGAATCTGGCTCAATATGTTTATCTGGGGTTGGTTACCGGACTAACCGGAGTTAGCGTAACCAAAGTACGCGTTTACGAAACCCCGGATGCCTGGGCCGAGTATAGGGAGGGTTGAGGCATGGCAGGCGTATTCCTACTCTCAGCGGGCCTGGATTCTACAGTGGCCATGGCCAGGTTCTTACAAACGGAGCCAGGCGGTTTGGCTTTGACCTTCGATTACGGTCAGCGTGCGGCGAATCAGGAAATTGACCGGGCCGCGCGTATTGCTGCATTTTATCAAGTCCGGCATAAAGCCATAAAGCTCCCATTTCTGGCCGAGATTACCAATACAGCCCTTGTCAACCGTGGACAAGCAGTACCTGAGCTGGATGAAGCCGATCTGGATAAAACTTTGAGCGTCACCCTGCAGACGGCTGAACAGGTTTGGGTGCCAAACCGTAACGGTTTATTTATCAATGTAGCCGCCGCTTTTGCGGAAAGCCTCGGTTATGCGGCGATAGTTGCCGGTTTCAACGCTGAAGAAGCGGTGACCTTTCCTGATAACAGTCCGCAGTTTGTGCATACCGTAAACGAAGCCCTGGCCTATTCCACTCTGAACCAGGTTAAGGTCGTTAGCCCAACGGCTAACCTCAGCAAAATGGAAATAGTGGAATTAGGCGTTGCACTTAATATTCCCTGGGAACTGGTTTGGAGCTGTTATCATGGCGAACACAAGATGTGCGGCTGCTGTGAATCGTGCCGGCGCTTGATCAGGGCGTTAAAGGCGAAAGGCCAAAATGATATATTAGCAACCTTGTTTGAGGTTCTGTAGCAATATTTTAGCAATTATTGGAGGTTACCGTGAAAATTCATGTCGACGGCGTGACCAGAACATATGATGGCACGCAGTTAAGTTCCTTATTTGCCTATAAAAACTTTCAAGTTCAGGGTGACAGCATTGCCGTGTTTCGGGGGCCATGCCGGCTTCAACTGAGCGAAATGGTAGACATGGAAGATGTCTTGGCCAAGGATTTTATTGCCAGCGACGATATGCTGCATTTCATCATCGAATACTTCGACCTGGACCTGGAAAAAACGATCACCAGACAGCGCCTGTTAATTGCCTGCATTAAAGAATGCCTGGAACGGCATCGCATTAGCGTAACCAGGGACGGGGATGATCTGTTCCGCGGTAAAAATAAACTTTCCGTTTCCATCGCCACGTTGTCACCCGTTTCCAGTATGATTCACACCGGTCTGAATATTAGCAGTAAAAACACGCCGATCCCAACGGTTAGTTTGCAGGACCTGGGGATTGATGATCCGCTTGCCTTCGGCAAAGAGATTGCCGCAAACTATGCCGCGGAAATAGAGGGGATTCAGGCGGCACGCTGTAAGGTGCGTGGGGTTAATTAATGGAGGCAAATCTAGTTGAAGTAATGTCCTCGATTCAGGGTGAGGGGCTATTTGTCGGGTGTAGACAAATATTTATCCGCTTTCTCGGCTGTAACCTGGCCTGTCCCTATTGCGATACCCCGGCCAGTTTCACGGCATCCAGGCAATGCCGGGTGGAAAGAAAGGCGGGCGCAAGGGATTTTTACACGGTAGAAAACCCGATTAATCCGGCCCAGCTGCTGCAAATTGTCCAGAACTTTGATCTGGCCAACCACCATTCGTTGAGCTTTACCGGTGGGGAACCGCTGCTGCATGCGGCATTTTTGCAGGAATTTATTCCGCTCCTGCGAGGAAAAGGGCCGCTGGCCTTCCTGGAGTCAAACGGAACCTTGCCGGACAGGTTGCAGGAGGTAATCGACCTGCTTGATATCATCAGTATGGATATCAAATTGACCGGAAACACTGTGTGGGAAGACCACGCCAGGTTTCTGGCTATTGCCAGGCAGAAAACGGTCTATGTAAAAACAGTAGTGCTTGAAGATACCAGTGACGAGCAGATTGTCAGGGCGAGTGAGTTGATCGCAGGGGAAGATGCCGGAATTACCCTGATCCTGCAGCCGGTAACACCATATGGCTCAATCAGAAAGAGTCCGGGACCAGCCAGAATGTTGGAACTCCAGGACTTGGCTCTTAGACGGCTGAAGGATGTCAGGGTTATTCCACAGACACATAAAATAATGGGGCAATTATAGGAGGGGCAGTTATGACTGGAGGACAAGAGAGAGAGTTTATCAACGGAATCGATATTCCCAAGGTGCAGGAAGCGATCCGGATGATCCTGGAGGCGATTGGCGAGGATCCCGACCGTGAGGGATTGCGGGACACCCCGAAACGGGTTGCCAGGATGTACGCGGAGATTTTTTGCGGCCTGCACAATGATCCAAGTGAGCACTTAAAAGTCCAATTCTCTGAAGACCATGAAGAAATGGTGCTGGTAAAA
>DATAMA010000003.1:0-5602 GCA_036260765.1 Desulfobacteria bacterium
AATTCCGTACAAGTTTCGATGCCTCTGCCATAATTCACCCTCACTTTATTGCATATCTCATTAATTATAGCAAATCCAGATTAAAGCGACAATTCGTTCCGCGTAATCACGCGACAGTGCCCCCAAATCAAAATGCGTACCTCAAGGTACGCACTAATTTATCAATTATATGGCTTAGTTTAAAGGTGTTGATCCACCGTAATCAACCTGCCGCATTTTAAACCCTGGTTTTCGGTTTAATGACATTCCACTCGACAGTATCTTTCCAGAGTCTTTCCATACTAAACACTGCATTATCCAACAGCCTGGCGCTCATATCTTTCAATTCCTGAGAAACCAAATCTAAAACCGGCGTAAGTATCTTCGCCCCTTTAATGTTGGGATCGAGAATTAATTCAGCGGAATCGACAGCACGTGCTTGCATCGGATAAGCAGTCAGTAATAAAGAAGCTAGACAGAAAATCAACAATTTGCGCGACATAGGCCCTGCTCCTTTCTGTCATTAGCATTACCACAATCTTCAATTTCATTCCGCCAGGATTTTAGCCAGCACTTCAGCCACTGCCTGAGCCGAACGTTCTGCCTCAGCAGCTGTATTATACTGGTCACCGAATTCCAATAGTAACGCATGTTGGTGATAATGTTGGTTATAGCGGGCATCGCTGGCGTAATAGATTGACAAAAACAAGCCCGGGTACCGTTTATTTGCCTCTGCCAAAAGGGTCTTCGCAAACGCCTCGTTTTTACGCCAATTAGGATTTCGCGTACCCAACACGATCATCACCGGTGCGCCCGGCTGGCCGTTAAGCCGTACGACCCTTTTCCCTTTACCGGAAGGCAGGCCGTCCCGGTGAACGTCCAAAACTACGCCCAATTGAGGATTGTTCTTGATAAACTGGTTAACAATTTTCGCCGAGTGAGAATAAGCCTGCAGAATATTCGGTGCATCATTAATTTTGTCACTGCGTACAACTGGCAGGCCATCCTTTTGCAGCGAATCCGCTAATGTAGCTGCCACTTCCATGATTTCGCCATTTTTCCCGGTTTCATGATCTGATCCACCGTCACCGATATAACTTTCCGAATTATGTGTGGTATAGATCGCTGCCCTAGCTTCTCCAGGGTTAACCGGCAAGTTCGGGGGAAGCGGCGTCGGTTCCGACTCTGGGATCAACTCAAGGATCGGGCCCTCTTTTTCCGGGTCTGCCGGGTTGTAAGCAGTCACACCCCCCGACTGATTATTTGACAACGGATAATGCAAGGCAAAAAAAGTGCGTGGATCGTTAATATCTACGCCGGTCAAACCCCGAAAAGCCAGGCGCAACATCGCTATTCTCGGCTCTTCTACTAAATTCTGATCTACACTGCCGATAATCGGCAGCCCCTCAAGTAATATGGTTTGCGCAGAAAAACCCTGTTTGTTCGAAAAATCGAGGATTCCTCCGGCGGCACTTCGCAACTCGATTGAAAAATCAGCAAGAAATGGCGAAAATCGCCCGGAAACTATCCCAAAAAAGAATATGGCCAATAAAAGTGCCACGACAAATGTCTTGTTGCCTATAAGGCCCTGTTTGGTTCGGGCCGTTTCCTCTTTTGCCAGCATGGTTGTCCCTCCCAATCCTTCTATTTAAAGAGTATGGGAGTGCTTAATTGCTTAGAACTTTGTCTGGAACAAAAAGGGCGCGTACCTTAGGGCAACGCGCTTATACACAAAACACCTTCGACTTTGTTAACAGGCAGAACTTCCTATTTTAATTCAGTTGGAACAAACGCATCCACAATTCCAATTACCAGAGCCGCCAAAAGGGCTCCAATAATCGAAACCTGAATCGCTCCCGGCACAATTAATTGGGTTAGATAAATGACTACGGCTGATGTCAGGAAACCGACGATTCCTCGTTGAGAAGGTGAGATTTTGTCTTTGAACAACCTTTCAATTAGCCATCCGATTGCCGCAATTACCAGGGCTGCAATTATCGCTCCCATAAAGCCGGCAACCCGGAAGCCTGGAACAATCCAACTTACCACCAGTAAAACAATGGCTGATACTATAAACCTAACAATATGCCCAAGCATAAACAGAACACCGCCTTTCTGTTTTCTTTCTCTAGAATTCCCGATAAAAATAAAACTATACAAAAATCATTTATCTTGCATTTTCCCGGCCTGCATGGTAGAATATTGGCTGTCACGAATTACCTACGGTTGTTCGTTTGTAAAAGGAGGTGACTTTAATGCCACAAATTAAATCGGCGATTAAACGAGTGGAATTGGGTAAGCAAAGAACCTTACGCAATGCCTCCATTAAATCCGCTCTGCGCACCTCACTGAAGCGTTTCGACGAGGCCCTGGCTACTGACTCCGCAAATGCAAAGCCGGCTCTGATTAATGCCGTTCGTTCCCTGGACAAGGCTGTTAATAAAGGGATTATGCATAAAAACGCCGCTGCGCGCAAGAAGTCGCGTTTAACCCGCAAGTTAAACAAAGCGATGTAGTTTTTCTCACATAAATCAATAAACACCAGACGATAAGCGACTTAGTAGTCGCTTTTTTCGTTTTTTCAGGCAAAAAGTCTCAATATTTAAGATGTACAAATTTAGGATGTATAAATCATAAAATTGCTGCTTCTACCTAACTTAAAAGCGCCGCTGCCAAACAAAAAAGCCGCGGACCCGTGTTTAAGCTAACAGATCCAACGGCTGGTTGTGGCAAATACACAAGACCGCGAGTTCAAGCAGTATGCCCGGCGCTCCCCGGCTTGATTTGAGCGCCAGATCTGTCTCAAGACACGTGGATAATCCCTGCTCCAACTCCGCTTTGCTATAATTACGCACCTGGGCAAGCAATTTTTTTGCCGTATAAGGCGCTACCCCCAACTTACCGGCTAACTGCATTTGGTTGCCTGCTTCCGGCCCCAGTGATTTGGTCGCCAAAAGCAGCCGCACTTGTCTAGCCAGCAAAATTAGTACTTTAACTGCCGGCTCGCCGTGTGCTAAAACCTCGCGCAAAGCTTCTATCGCTTTGCCGCTGTTTTTTTCACATACTGCATCAATAAAGTTAAACACACCCGCCTCAACCGAGGCTGTAGCCGCAAGCTTAACATCTTCCATGGTAACACTGTCTGTTTCCAGATCAAACAGGGTTAATTTCTCGATCTCACCGGCTAAAATACCAAGGTCATTGCTATTAATACTCAGCAAATAGTTAAGCGCCCCAGCTTCAATGGTTTTCCCCCGCCGGCGAAATTGACTGCGGGCCCAGTCGTTCAGATCGCGACTATACACCGGAGCAAACTCCAGGGCCTGTCCCACTTTTCCCAGCTGTTTAAACACCTTTTTTTGTTTATTAATACCCTCGTCGGCAATAAATAGCAAACAGGAAGCCTGGTTTGGGGCAGCAAGGTATTCCAGCAGGCAAGCATCACCTTCGTCATGGGTCTCCGGGGCAGACTCATTTTTTTTGCGTTTATTTTTAAAATATGGGGCATTTTCCACGATAATTAAGCGGTGTTCCGAAAAAAAACGGCAGTGTATTGGCCGCATCGATAACCTCTTGAAGGCTGACCTGCCCGGCGTTTACAGTGGTCAAGTTCAACTGGCCCGAATCCCCGCCGGTAAAATACTCTTTTAAGGCAGCTACGGCCTTGTCCCGTAGATATAGCTCCGTTCCGTAAAAAAGGTAGACAGGTGCGATCATCCCACGCTTAATGCTGTTAATTATTGTCTCGTACCCATTCACTGTATCGCCTCCCCGAAACGTGCTACAAGTATTGTAACCCAGGAATGCTTAACAGGTCAAAAACAAGTTCCGCAAAAAAGAAAAGCGCCCCCCAAAATAACAGGGGAGCGAAGAAAAGAGGAGGAGAAAAGAGATGTTCCCTAATATCTTCTCCTCTGGGTGAACTGATTATACATTACCACGCTAAATTTTTCATCTTTTTAGCAAGGCCTTATTTTGCTGCCTGCCCAGAAAAAACTCGAGTTTATGGCCATCTGTCTTGACCGCAACCAAACCGTCATGGTCAGTTCGCAACACCGGTATCCCCCTCTCCTGCCAATAACGGAGTATTTCCGGCGCCGGTTGGCCAAAATTATTTCTTCCTACTGATACGATTACAGCCTGCGGGTTAATTGAGTCCCACGCTTCTCTGTCAAGCCCATATTTGCTGCCGTGGTGGGGCTGCTTGAGCACATCTACCTTCCCCAACTGGTCGTGTAAATCCGCCAAAGCCTCCATTTCAATGTCCCCGGTAAGCAGGATATTATAATTCCCGTAGCTTAACCAAAGAACCAGGGAATTATTATTCGGGTCGGAACGGGTACCCGTATACGGTGATTCCGGTGAGAGTACCCTAGCCGTAACACCGTTATCAAGGTTTAGTCTATTTCCCTTTTTCAGCGTCACTACAGCTAATTTATGCTTAAGCAACCCGTGTTTTAATAGCGGCCACTGGCCTTGGTTTTCCGCCACTGTGCCGGAATCAGGTGCGAAGTAAATACGCTTGATCGGGAACGTCTCGACCACCTCGACCAGACCACCCGTATGATCGTCGTGCAAATGGGTCACAAATATTCCGTCGAGACTTTTGATTCCCTTGTTTAGCAAAAATGGCCTGACGATCGCCGCCCCGCTGTCAAACGCAGCGCTGCGCGGTCCGCCATCAATCAGATAATGCCGCTGGCCGGGGGTAGTAATTAAAATGCTGTCCCCCTGCCCTACATCAAGGAAGTCGACTTCCAACTGCCGCTTAGAGGAAAATCCAAATAAACCGGAGGGTAATAATACGATCAGGCTTACCAATAAAACAACGGCAAATATCCCGGCTGCTGCCCCATTCTTGGTTAGCGCCGCTGCCTTGACCTCTCCTGCCTTGCTACCCGCCTTTGGCAAATCGCGCCTACCGCTAAACTTCGTTTTAACCGCCGGCCAATTAATCAACAGCAATAGCCCCAGGTAATAACAGGCTATCCCGAACCCGGCAGGCCGGATAACCCAAAGAGCCGCCCCCGGGACTTTAGCCATCATACCCAAAACCCAGAGCGTAAACTTAATCAGTAAGCCTACCGGTAAGAGCAGTGTTTGTCCCGCAAACGGTACTATCAGCCCGATTGAAACCGCGATCAGGCCAATCTCAAGAATTAAGCCCAGAAACCAGGTTACCAAAATATTCGCCGCGATCCCAACGATGGAAACCTGGTAGAAATAATAGGCCAAAAGGGGTAGCGTAGCTATGGTCGCCGCGACGGGAAAAAGGAGTAGTTCCCTCAACTGCGGGTGTAATCCACCCATGCCGTGCGCTAAACACGGAATTAACGCGACAAGGCCCCATGTTGCGGCTACAGACAGCTGAAATCCCGGGTCAGTCAGGTAGTTAGGGTTATAGATCAGCATAATGGCGGCCGCTAAGGCCAGGGAATTCAGGCCCTCTCCCTTCCGTCCCAGGCCTTGGCCACCCAGCATAATCAGGGCCATGATGGTTGCCCTTACCACCGGACCTTCGTCGCCCGCAAGCACAGCATAAAAAATAAGCGTCACTGCGGTGCCGCTTAACTGAACCGGGCGTGGGAACGGACTCAGCAGCGTTAACCCGAGGAATAGAACA
>DATAMA010000013.1:0-3331 GCA_036260765.1 Desulfobacteria bacterium
TGAAGGCATTAATGCTTTACCTTCTTCATCTGCCAGTGGATAACTGACCCATAACCGATCACTCGCCCGTGTCAAGGCAGTATAGACGATAAATTGTTCCTCGAACAACCGTCTCCGCCCTCCGGGGGCTAGATCTAGCCCTGTTTTCTCCAGTTCTTCCCGCTCTTGTTCCGTGAATATTCCCGTACTCTCTACTTTAGCCGGTAAAACTCCATCGTTGGCCCCCAAGACAAAAACTGCCCGGACATTGGGATTACGCGACCGATCCAGAGAATTTACCAGCACTTGGTCAAACCCAGGCGGTATTAAGCCTAACCGCAGACTTTCCAAACCGGCATTCAGGACCTGGGCATAGTTTTCCAGCGATAGGCTTTCGTCCCCAAGCGCCTGAACAATTTGATCGAATAAATCCATTACTTCTTGCCAAATCTGACTGTGTTCACGCGCTTTCTCCAGCTGTCCGCTGCTCTCCGCTTGTTTACACCATTCTTCCAAGGTCTTCGCAACCTGTAAATCGTCCAACAAGCCGAATAAAGCTGTCGTATACTCTCGTACCGTTTTTGCATCTTTAATCGCTGTTTCCAGCGTTGCTAATGCGGCGACGGCCTGAACCCTATCCTGGTTTATTTGGTTTAATTCGTCTAATTCAGCCTTGCTCGGTTCGCTATCTTCACCCAAGGTATAGCGTCGGCAGTAATCCCACGGACGCCCGTCTATCCACCGCCTCCCGTGAACACCATGTGCCAGTACGTAGTTTTCCAGCCTGTCCACCTGTTCCCGTGAGAGTGGCACAAGATCAGTTTTCAAGTAACGGAAAACGGGATCGTATCCCCAGTCAGCCAATACGGTTTCCAAGGCGGAGCGAACCAATTCCACTAACGGGTGATGCATTACTGTCCGTTTCTTATCAATAAAATAAGGAATTCCGTAATCTGAAAAAACGGTCGGTATCAGGTCCTTATATGGCTCCAGGTCGCGCAACGCCAGGGAAATATCACGCCAACGGTATCCTTCCTCCCTGCCCAGACGGATGATTTCCCGGGCTGCTCCCTCTACTTCTGCCCGCCGGTTAACCGCAGCCGCCAGCTGAATTTTTGCAGTTTCGCTGGCCCAAACCGGCGCCGAGCGGTGATAAAAAGCGCTTTCCAAATAGGCTCCGACCGGGAATCCCCTCAGTCGGCGGGGAATTTTTTCGTCCAACACGGTACTTTTTGCTAACGGTATCCCCCACTCACGCGCCAATTTTGTCAGCTTATCCTCTGTCTCCCGTGTAGTAAAGAACAAATCCCCTTCTTCTTTCGCCCGGCTTCTACTGTCCAAACATAAACTGACATTGACCTGGGTGGCAACGCGTAATACAGCTCGTAAAACTGTATACTCGACCGGAGTGAAGCCGGTAAAACCATCCAGCCAGATCTCAGCCCCGCGGATCGTATCCGATTCCGGTATGCGCTCTGCCAATAATTCCAGATAATCGTCAGGATCAACATATTTATCGGCCAGATAGGCCTGTAAATCACGATAAATCAGCTGTAAATCGGTTAGTTTATCGGCCAGTACGTCCATCCCCCGGTTTTTTCCCAACTCTTCAATACTGCCGTTAAGTTCTCCGGGAGAAATCTCGTAAGCTTTCAGTTCAGAAATCGCTTTAGCGAGCACTTCCACGAAACCGGTTTGGCGTGCGGAACGCTGAAATACTTTTAACTCCTGCCGCCGTCGTTCCAAAAACTCCCGCAACAACATGTGTTTGCCTAATTCCCCGAGATGTCGTCTGGCACAACCGCCTGCCTCCAATAGCACCCGATATGCCAAGCGATGGAAACTGAGTACCTGTACGCGCATGATGCCCTGTAAACCCGGGGTCGCGGTTAGTTCAGATTCTGTCTGGAAAGTAGCCTGCTCCGGCACGAGCAGTATCAGCGGCGGGCCGTCTGGTGCTTGCCGTACAGCCTGCCGGATTTCTTCCAAACAAGTATGTGTTTTACCTGTGCCTGCCCGGCCAAGAATGAAGCGCAAACTCAAAAAAACCACTTCCCAATTCGGTTAGTGGTTACAAATTCTATATGTCACTGCCCGTTACCTTTTTAAACAATCTAGTAAAATTCAGGATTTATCTTCCTTTTAGTTGTCCCTAATTACTGTTTGTTTTTGAACAAACCCCAAAGCTTCATTACCAAACGTTTTAACTGTCGCCAAATTAGCCTAAATACCCCGTTTCTCAGCTTAGACGGCCCCGTTTGCCCCGGCAGGGGCAGATCCGACATTTTTTTAGCCTCCTGAATCAAAGCCGTTATCGAAGCGCCGTAACCCTTGCCAGGCACTGCCCAGCCAACTCCGTTAGGATTGTCCGCCTGGCCTAACCATTCAACATAAGGAGCGGCTCCGCGTTTAACAAGGTCAAACCGTGGGTCAATTTTAAATCTGCCCACCGGTAAAGGTTTGTTCGTGGCATAAGCCCAAAGATGCTGAAACTGGGCCTCAATTCCTTTGTCCCATGATTCGAATGTTGCTCCCTTGCTTCCCTCACCCGTTGCCCCAATACCGGCGGGATTATGTTGTTCCGGGGTGACGTCGCCGCCAAACATTAAAGAGCGTGTTTCCTTAATCATCTGACAAAAGGCAATATCAGCCCGGATTTGATAGATCTTCTCCATCCGCGCGTAAATGTGCGCCAGGTACTCTGCCCCTGTATTACGCTGATGCATTAACCGTTCAAGCTGATTAACACTTGCCTCGGAAATCCCGACAATCGCTGTAAGATTACCATGGTCATTGCCCGTTCCTGGCGTGGGCAAAGACGGAATTACACCTAAATCCCATTTTCGGCCATCCTTGATGCACTCTAGGGTAACATGCTTTCCTGCTAAGTTGGCCTTGGCATAAGCAACGCACTTACTATACCCGGTGAGGGCAATTACTTGTACCCCATTGGCCGCGACCCGGAGCGGTTCCCGCTCATAGTCAAGCGCCGGCTGTTTACTATAAGTAAATTCAATGAATCCGTCCGTATTCCGTTGAACCTTGCCAACTTTCCCCTGGCCGGCATCAATGCGAGTGCTGACTTCGCTCTTGGCATTAGCCAAAGAACTCAAAGCCATAATTTGCCTGTCGTCAATAATTACCCGGTACATCACAGTATTTGCCGGAGGCGGAGTTGCCGGGGGAGTTGTCGGGGGAGTTGTCGGCTGGTCCGCTCGATACTCGATTCCGGCAAATCGGCAAAATCCCTTCGCGATTGCAGCCGCTACTTTGTCGTCCCAACTTGAATCTTTCATCAATGCCTCTTCCCGCTGGTTGCTGATGAAAGCGATTTCAACGAGGACAGCCGGGC